>JBCCRZ010000440.1:0-5544 GCA_039200855.1 Cyanobacteria bacterium P01_D01_bin.44
GCATCTATGAAGCTGAGGGTGAAGCGGCGATTCGTCAACTCGTGGAAGGCGACCCTTATTGGCAAAACGGCATCTGGACAGACTACGAAGTTTATGAATGGAACCAGGTGTTTTGATTTAGAAACCGGGTTTCTGACGGCATCACCTTTATCCCCCCAGCAAAGGATAGGCCACCAAACCAATCAGAGCGCCTGCTAAGATCAGCTTCCATGCGGTTATGCGAAAGCGCACGATGGCTACCAACGCAGCTATCCCAATCATCATGGCTAGAGCTGATAGAAGGCTGTTGCTTCTCAAAAAGGCAGTTTCACTGAGCGGAATGGTCGCTGCTGCGATCGCACCTAGCACTGCTGGCTTCACCCCCTTCAAAAACGCCTGAATCCAAGCATTTTTCCTCAGCCGCAAGAGTACGGGCGCAGCCAGCATAATAAACAAAAACGACGGGGTAAAGATGCCGATGGTGGACACCAACGCCCCTAAGACGCCAGCCACCTTGTAGCCCACAAATGCAGCGGTGATGACCACCGGGCCAGGGCTGAGCTGACCGATGGCGATGCCGTCAATAAACTCATTGAGAGTAAGCCAGTGCAGCCGGTCGACCACCTCAAACTCCAGCAGTGGGATAATTACGAGCCCCCCGCCAAAGATAAACGCACCGACTTTAAGAAAAAAGAAGAGCAGCGGCCCAAAAAACTCAGAAATTCGATCAGTCCCCCAAAAGCTTGAGCGAGGCAGCACCTCAGTAGTCGGGACAGCCGCTTGCACCTGGATTAATAATAAGCCTGCCCCCAGCCCTGCCCCTAAACGCCGTCCGTAGAACAGCAACCCAACGACGCCAAAGATGAGGAAAATCAGCAGGGTGCTCAAGTCAGAAAAGATACTCAAGGCAAGGGTGGTCAGTGCGATCGCAACCCCTACCCAATCCGTAACTGATTTGCGACCCAGTTTCCAACAAAAACCCAAGATAATCGCAATCATCACTGGCGACAGGCCAAAAAATAACGCCGCTAGCTGAGGCAACTGTGCAAACCGAAAATAAACCCAAGCCAGCGCCACCACAATCAAGAAAGCGGGTGTGATAAAACACAGACCCGCCACCAATGCCCCAAACCAGCCCTCTCGGACATAGCCGATATAAATCCCCATCTGAGTTGAGGCAGGCCCTGGCAGCATTTCACACATGGCCAGCCCGTCACTAAATTCTTCGGGGGTCAGCCAACCCCGCCGATCAACCGCCTCATCGCTGGCCATGGCAATATGGGCCTGCGGCCCCCCAAACCCCAGCACACCTAGCCTTAGAAAAAGTTTGCCAAGGGCTATCAACCGCAAAGCCCGAGGCTGACTATCCGCAATAACTGTCGGTTTATCCATAGAGCTATAGCAATCTACACACTGTGTCAGTCAGAGAGAGGGGGAAATGGGTCAGTACTTAACTGGGCCAAGCACTTAACGGGTCAGTACTTAAATAAGTACTTAAACAAGTAGAAAGACTCAACTAGAAAGTAAAGACTCAGCCAAAAGTAAAGACTTAGCCAAATAACTCAAAATTAATCTATCAATATGAACGGAATGTTAACGTTAGGCACATCAATTTCGATGGGACAGGAAGGGTTCACCACCGCGCATAGCCTTTCCATAGAAAATCTCCACAGTTTCGAGAATTATTGATAGAATAATATCTATTCACACTTATCTTTACTAGCGCGACCGCTGAGAGGAGTTGCCCCTTGATACATGCGACGCTCCATCAACTCAAAGTTTTCGAAGCCACAGCTCGCCACGGCAGCTTTACCCGAGCCGCCGAAGAGTTATTTTTGACGCAGCCGACTGTGTCAATCCAGGTTAAGCAGCTCACAAAAGCGGTTGGTCTGCCGCTGTTTGAGCAAATTGGCAAACGCCTTTATCTGACCCAGGCGGGTCAGCAGCTGCTATCAACCTGTCAAGAAATTTTTGACGGGCTTGAGCAGTTTGAGATGTCTGTTGCCGACCTTAAAGGGATGAAGCAAGGTCAGCTTAAGCTGGCAGTCATTACCACCGCAAAATACTTTGTACCGCGTTTGCTCGGGCCTTTTTGCCAACGCTACCCAGGCATCGATATTTCGCTAAAGGTCACCAATCATCAGACCATTCAAGAACGGATGGCCAACAATCAAGATGATATCTACATTCTCAGCCAGCCTCCTGGCCACATCGACCTGGCTGTGCATCCTTTTCTGCCCAATCCCTTGATTGTGCTAGCGCCTCACAACCACCCCCTGGCCGGGGAGAAAAATATTCCCATTTCAAAGCTAAACGACGAAGCCTTTATTATGCGTGAACCTGGCTCCGGTACCCGCGAAGCCATCCAAAAGCTCTTTGAGGAGCATAATATCAGTGTCAAAGTGCGGCTAGAGCTCGGCAGCAACGAGGCGATTAAGCAAGCCATTGCGGGTGGGTTGGGGATTTCTATCCTCTCTCAACACACCATCATTTCAGAAGGTAGCCGTGCCGAATTTGCGGTGCTCGATGTCGAGCATTTCCCTATTAAGCGCCAGTGGTATGTGACCCATCTGTCCGGTAAGCAGCCTTCTGTGGTTGCAGATACCTTTTTGCAATATCTCTTAGACGAAAGCGAGCAGATGGCGCAGCAGTTTCTACCCGGCCTCAAGCAAAAAACCGCAGCAGCAGAAGTGCTGACGACGGTGTGAAACTGACGGCAGGTTAACGGCAAAACCCCGGTTTCTTATTCTTACTGAACTAAACCCACTTAGGTTGAACTCACTAAGAAACCGGGGTTTTAAGGGGTTAACCCACTGGCTGCTTTAACGCCTCCAGCACCTTGTCATGGATTTCGCCATTGCTGACGATGACGCCCCGGTTATCAACCAGGCGGGCGCTCTTAGAGAAATCTAGCGGCTTGCCGGTCATATCGGTAACTCGACCACCGGCTTCTTCGACCACGATCACGCCAGCGGCATGGTCCCAAATCTTTTCGCGATAGTCGGGGGATTTGGGGGAAGGCAGCCGCAAATAGAGCACGGCTTGGCCGGAGGCTACGGCGGCATACTTAGCTTGGCTGTCCATGCGCATGGAGTCAGCAGTAATCCCGACGGCTTGAGCGATCGCAGATTGTTGGGTTTGGTCACCGTGGCCTGACTCGACACTTTCTACGAACCGGAAGTGTTCGGCATCAGCGGATGAGGTCACCTTAATTGGCGCTGGGGTGCTCCCGTCGAGGGCCATCATCACCGCCCCTTCGCCGCGGACGGCCACCAGTAGCAAGCCGGTCGTATCGCCAATGGTCAGCGCTGGGCAAGCCAGTGCGCCGACCTTGATTTCACCGTCTTCGACCATGGCCAGAGCAACCGCATACTGGTCGCCGCGCAAAAAGCCTTTGGTGCCGTCGATGGGGTCCAGGGTCCAATAGCGAGGAGCCACGTCGCCGTTACCGTGGTCAATCCACTGGGTGACCGCATCGGGAGTAGCGTCTGAGATCGCACACTGTACATACTGGGTCACCTTTTGCAGGCGATCAGCCATCTCTGGTGTCTTCAGATCGGCGGCGTCTTCTTCTCCCACAACAGGGTCAGCCGGGAAGGCGTCGGCTAGCATTTTGCACACCACGGCCTGAGCCCCAAAGTCAGCGACCGTTACCGGGCTGCGATCATTCTTCTCAATCGCTTCGGGCACCATCTCGGTCCGCACCCGCTGGCAGACAACCGCGGCGGCTTTAACGGCTGCGATCGCAATTTCTTTCTCTTTTTCGTAAGACATAAGCTAGATAGTTTACTTGCTACACATAACTCAGACGGGGCTAGGTCCACTGACGAGCGACAGACCCCTATTGTTCATAACACGGACAAGCGCTATGTCCTCATTCAGTCTAGGGCGAACGATATCCGTGCGTTTTTTGAACCCTGACAGTTTACTCAATCTTTATGGCAGCGGGTGTGACTTGAGCCGGGAGGTTTTGGCAAGGGGTAGCAGGTGATTGGTGATTGGTAATTGGTGATTGGTATGAGGCGCTAAATCTAGAACCTAAACCTTTCTCTCTGCCTTCTCCCCAAAAGGTGCAATCCAGGCTCGGGTGCCAAAATATTGACAGGCAAAGGCGGCGACTTGACTGGCTGCTGTCAGGGCTGACTCAAAGGGGTGTTCTGGGTAAAAGTGGCAAAACGCCCCGTGAAAAATATCCCCTGCTCCCAGCGTATCGACCAGCTTGACTTGGGGCACCTCAAGCTGGGTATGTTTACCGTGCTGGCTGACCTGTATGGGCTGCCCGCCCTGGGTAATTGCAATCTGCTCAATGCCCAATGATTCTAAATAGGGGATTGGGTCGCTGCCGTCGGGTAGGGCAAAATTAGCCGAGGCAATCACCACATTTGCGCAGCGCAACACTTGATCAAAGTTTGGCTTCCAGCTACCCGCATCCACCACTACCAGAATGTTGCGGGCCTGGGCTGAGGCAGTCAGCATGGCCCCTACCGCCATTTGATGACCGTCCACCAAGACAATATCCACGTCATTTAGCAAATCGGGGCTGGGCAAATCACTCCGATGCTGCCGATCAACCGCATTACGAGAAATCACAGCCCGGTCCCCCGTGGCCGCACTCACTACAATCGAAGAGATCGGAGGCGGGCTATCTCGCTGAGGACTCAGATCCACCAGTTCTACTTGATAGCGGGCTAAATCTTCCCTCACCAATGCGGCTAGAGGATGGTTGCCTAATGCTCCCAAAATAGTCGTTTGATGGGGGCCTAACTGACGAAAGGCCAACGCCGCATTCGTCGCTGGCCCGCCCGCCGCCATCATTGCCTGGGTCGCTACCACCTTCTCATTCGCAGCCGGAGGGTGATCGGCCTGATAAATGCAGTCTAAGGTGACAAGTCCAATAAATAACCCCCGTTTCATAGCGATCGATTCCCTTGTAGACAGCTCTGATATCGAGTGAATAGCACTATGTTCATTGAACAGTAGGATGACGTAAGAGCTCTATTGCACTCAACCCACCCCTCACCCACGACCCACCCCTCACCCACGACCCATTAACCATTTCCCTCCCTGGGCAAGGTGACCTTGGCTCCTACGGTTTCTCCCCCCTCTCCATTACCCA
Source organism: Cyanobacteria bacterium P01_D01_bin.44 (assembly GCA_039200855.1). Lineage (GTDB taxonomy): Bacteria > Cyanobacteriota > Cyanobacteriia > Phormidesmidales > Phormidesmidaceae > SIO4C1. Next base: position 5,096 of record JBCCRZ010000440.1, read on the forward strand.
TTACCCACGACCCATTACCCCTTTTTTCCCGTGCCCCCTGACACTCCAGCCCCCTCCGCACCGCCCACCCATGCCGGTATCCTCTATCTAGTCGGCACTCCCATCGGCAACCTGGAGGATATGACGTTTCGGGCTGTCCGCATCCTCAAGGAAGCAGACCTGATCGCCGCCGAAGATACGCGCCATACGGGCAAATTGCTGCATCATTTCCAGATTGAGACCCCTCAGATTAGCTACCACACCCACAACACCCAAAGGCGCATTCCTGACCTGATCGCCCAGCTACAAGCGGGCAAGACCATTGCGCTGGTGAGCGATGCTGGCATGCCAGGGATTTCTGATCCGGGCTATGAGCTGGTTTGTGCCTGTACAGCGGCAGGTATTGTCGTCAGCCCGATTCCGGGGCCGTCTGCGGTGGTTAGTGCGATCGCAGCCTCCGGCCTCCCCAC
>JBCCRZ010000441.1:0-5536 GCA_039200855.1 Cyanobacteria bacterium P01_D01_bin.44
CAATGTTTCTAAGCGATTGCCCGCCCCATTGGCGTATCTGGGTGACCAGATCGTCAAACACAATCGCGGTGAGTAACAAACACAGCGGGACTGCCATAAAGATAAACCGATATTCTTTGTGGGCAATCAGGGTGTGGGGTAACCAGATGCTCCCTAGCATCGCCAAGATCAGCCAGGGTTTTGACCCCTTACGCAACAAACTCCCCGCGATCGCAACCCAAAACAACCCGGCAGAATAAACCCCTAGCTTAGCCAGATAAAACCCCGGAGACTGCTCACCCCAGAGGCTACTGACACCGTATACTTTGTTGTACAAGTAGTTGTTGTAGTATGACACAAAGAAGCTGCCATAGGTGTAGTAGTCCAGCCAGCCAACAAACAGGATGATTGCCAAAAAGCTGGCGATTGCTATTACAATCCCATCCCTCGGCCATTTCCCCCGCCACCCATCTATCAACACCATGACCAGCACCACCACCACCGCTGGTGCATACTGCAACCGTAGGGCTACCGCCGCACCACAGCACAGCCCTAACAGCAGCGCGCTTGGGCGAGTGGGTCGCCGCACTAAACAGGTGATCGCCCCCAGCAACAGATAGGCCCCCAAGATTTCTGGGGTGGCCCGGTGGGCCTGCATGACCATCTCAAACCACAGGCAAGTAAGCAAGCTGGCCAGTCGCCCCACCGACTCAGACCCCACTTGCCGCCCAATCCAATAGGTACAGTAAATGGCTGAGACTGAGACAATGCAAGATAAAATTTGAACCCCTGGAATATAAATATCGGGGTCGTCTAACCCCAACCCACGATAGCTAGACAGCACCAGCGAAAGCAGCCCTGGCAACAACCAGTTGCGAATCCCGTGAACATACTCCCAGGGGAGGGTGCCATAGCCAAACGTGAGCCGGTGAGCCTGTTCCAGATATTGAAAGACTTCATCCGGATGGGAAATTTGCTCTGCGGCAAAGGCCCCCCATATGCGCAGCAATAACCCCAAGGCAATGACCCAGGGCAAGGCTCGCCACGGGGAGGGACTCTTCATGCTGACCTCGTCGGTCTTAGGTCGATGCGGCATTATACTTAGTCGCTATCTTTTGCTAATCATTCTTGGCATGCTCAAATTCGTAGACGTAGAATAGCCGCTGTAACCGTTTGAGGCCATACCCCATGGCGGCAAATAGGGCAGCGGCTGCGATCGCACCCCAAAACCCAATCGGCGGCAGGGCTAACCATTGATTGACCAAGCTGCCATCAACAGCAGCCATTGCAATCGCTCTCGCATCTAGCATCAGGGCAACCCCAAATAGAACAATCGCCAGACCATAGGCCAATCGTTTGCCCCACTTGATTCGCGTCAGCGCCGTCTGGCAGACCTGACAGTGCTGCGTATGGGTATGCCACACGTCAAAAAGTTGTTGCTTATTACGCTCAGGCGTAGGCAAGACCGCCGCATTAGCCCAAGGGATGCCGCCCCCCGCTCGCTTCTCTAGCCACTGGCGAAAGGCAATAATCATTTTATCCTGGGGGTTAGGCGTGTAAACCTCCTCCAGCCAACGATTTTGGCGCTGGGCAACGGTTTTTTCTTGGTAATGCAAAAACACCATATCCTGGTGCAAAAATAACGAAGCCAGCACATGCCCTAGCCAGGTGGGCATGGGTAAAGCAAAAAACGCCAACCCCCGAGGGACCTTACCCCCATCGTTTTTGATCAACACCTGACGGCCAATGTGACGACACCAGCCAGGGCGGGTGGGGGTGGCGTAGAGCACCAAGATCAGCTGCCCGCCATCCTTAAACTCTGAGACAATGCGCATCAGGCAGGGGGGCTGAAAGTCGTGGTAGGCCTGCTCTATGATCTCTGGCGTGGGGGTGACGCCGTAGGCAAAACCCTCCTGGGTTGACATCTCTCGCAGCCGGGGCATGTCGTAAAAGTTGGCATCTTTGTAACGGTTACCTACCAGACCATGGTGCGCCACGGGGACATGGGCAGGGTCAGCCACATTCTCCATAAAGAAATCCCAGCCGTAGGGCAAATCGCGGATATTCCAAAAGGTTTCGACCACCCGCCCGGAATCGTCCTCCAGCTCAGGAATCAGCCGGGGAGGACGTTGCTGACTTTCCTGTAGAGCAACCTCTCCAGATTCACCCCACACCCACAAGAGCCCTTGCTTTGCCTGGGTAGGGTAGGGGACTGCGCAAGCTTTGGGGTTATTGCGATGTCTGGCTTCGGTCTCGGGATCTTTAGCTTGGGGGATGCGATCGCACTGGCCACTGCCATCAAAGCGCCAGGCATGGTAAGCACACAGCAGCGTCCCATCCTTTTCGACCCGACCTTCTGAGAGCGGTGCGAGGCGATGGGGGCAAGCATCTTCAAAACATCGCCAGGTCTGGCTACCGTCACGCCATAGCACCAGATCCTTCCCCAGTAGCTGGATCGCATGGGGACGTGATGGATCTAAAAACTCAATCACCGCCACGGGGTACCACTGTTTCGCCCACTGAAAGGAGTGCGGCAACTGCTCAAGGGGTGCGATATCGTCTGAGTCGGGTTGCGTTGCTTGAAGTTTAAGGTCAATGGTCACGGCGGTTAACCTGAGAGCCTACAAATTAAGTTTACATTACTTAACTTAAAAGACTCTATGCGGATAGGGAGTTTGCTATTGGACGAATATTGGCCAGATATTGGCGAGTTCTATTGGCTAGGCTGGGTGGCTAGGCCTGCTAAAGGGGTCTCTTGGCGAGGTCTTCTGCTTTATAAATATTCAGAAAGAAATTCAGAACTCTGAACTATCCTTTGCATAGTTCATGTACTTAGAACAAATTTTTTAGGGCAAACCCTTAGAACAAACTCTAGAACAAATTCTGGAACACATTACATCGGCGCTTGGAGTCCTGACATGTCTTTTCAGCTATCTTTGCCAGATGGCTCGCCCCTGCTCAATTTTACTCAAGCGATTGGAGCCCCTGGTGGCGATCTTCTAGACCTGCCTAAATCACCTATCCACGCAGCTGCGGCCACTATTCTAGAGCCAGACAACCCCAAGCTTGAACCCATTACAGAAAAGAGTTTCCCAGGATTTGATCCGCTGGTAAAGCAGGCTGAAAATCAAATAGTGTCAAATTTTCCAACATCGGCAGATATCTTGCCAGCAACAGAGCGTACGGTAGCTGACCAGGGCAAAGACAAGCTGAATAATCTGCCTTTAGACGGAATGTTGGTGGGTGAAACCCGTGCGGACGATGTGATGTCTTCGCCCCAGTTCTCACTACAAGGCTGGTTAGACGATGTTCTGAAGCGCACAGTTTCAACCTTTGATTTGACAGCTGATCTTGCCAATGAAAAAAGTTTTTATAACCTGCCCTACCCCTTCGACCTTCGCCTGGATGAGGCGGGACATCCTGAATTATCTGGTTTTCCCATTTGGGATCTAAATCCGGTTATGGGTGGTCTAAAGCAGATCGCAGACGATCAGATTGGGTTTCCTACGGTCTCAGCGGGCTATTTTCGGTTTAATCGACCGCTGGCCGACCTAGACCCAGCGGATATTATCCCAGCCGATCTACAGTCTCCCGTCCTGTTGATAGATGTTGACCCCGATTCGCCCGAGCGTGGCAAACTTTATCCGACGATTGCCTCTACGCCCCGCCCTGATTTAAATTATGTGCCTGATTTTCTCCTCTCAGTCGGGCCTGCACCGGGCATCGTACTGCATGCAAATCGCCAATATGCTTATGCTGTGCAGCGCTCCCTCAGGGATATATTTGGCCGACGCTTAGGCACTCAAAAGACGGTACAGCGGCTATTAGCCAGCCGTCCTACTCCTACACAGAATCCTGCTGAGGCCGAGGCCTATGGGGTATATCAGCCTCTACGACAAACCTTGCAACAGCTCGGACTCTCGAGCCAAAATGTCGCAACGGCGACCGTCTTTACCACAGGTGATCCGGTTGGCGAAACCGCTCGTCTATCCCAGCAGGTGATCGATCGATACGATCTCACCCTTGAAAATCTGCGCTTAGATCCGGATGATGGGGCCACCCATGAACGATTTTGGGAATTTCACGGCACGATTCAGTTTCCTCAATTTCAGCAGGGGGCACCGCCCTTTAACTCCCAGGGTCTGTTTGAATTTACACCGGACGGTCAGCTCATCGAGCAACGGCTGGAAAATGCGCCCGTTGTGATCACGATCCCTAAAAATCAGGCGGCTCCTGAGGAGGGATTTCCACTGATGATTTATGAGCATGGTTCCAATGGGCTGAGTACGCAGGTTGTCGATCGAGGGCCGATCTTAGCGCCCGGTGGTGAGAGACAACCAGGACTGGGCCCCGCCCACGTGGTTGCCGAATTTGGTATCGCCACGGTCAGTAGCGCGTTGCCGCTTAACCCAGAAAGATTGATCAATGCGCCCAATGATGCCTATCTCAACTTTGCGAATCTAGCCGCTTATCGAGATACCTTCCGACAAGGGGTATTTGAGCAAAGGCTACTGTTAGAGGCCTTAGCAGATCTTGAGATTCCAGCCTCTCTAATCCCTGACGGCGACACTCACTTTAGTGTGGAGACGTCCTCGGTTGCTGTGCTAGGACAGTCTTTGGGCGCGCAGTTTGCCAATATGCTGGCTGCGATTGAGCCTACCGTTAAAGCGGTAGTGCCCACCGGATCTCCTGGATTATGGCCGCTGCTCATTCCAGAGACAGACCTCAGTTCGGCTGCGGGCTTGCTGCTAGGCACGGCTCAGCCGCTGGATCTACTGTATCCGGGGTTGCAGCTGTTAGAGGCGGCTTGGGAGGTGGCTGACCCGATTGTCTATGCCCCCTATCTGGCTCAGCGACCGCTAGCAGGACACCCCGTTCAGTCTATCTATAAGCCAGCCGGTCAAGGGGATACCGAAGTGCCCGAGTCAGTTTTTAACGCGATGGCGCTAGCCAGTGGATTAAGACAAGCCGGTCCTATTTTTTGGCCCGAGCTGCAGCAATCTTTAGCCCTTACTGGGCTTGAGGGTATTGACCCTTACCCCGTCGCGAACAATGTAGAGTCAGAAGATGGAACACCTTATACAGGGGTCATTGTGCAGTATCAGGGGGACGGCATCGCTGACCCACACACTATCTTCTCTCAGCTGGATGAGGTGAAATTTCAATACGGAAACTTCCTCAGAACACTGTTTTTTGAAGACAATCTGGCTCAGGTCCTGGATCCGCTATCACTGGCTACCGTTCAAGTTTAATCAAATAGTGGTTGAACACTGGCTGACCTGACATTCCCCGGCAGAACGAGCAAAATCAGACAAACCTATAGCAAACAATCTAATGTAAGAATAGTAGTTGTATAAAATAATACGTAAGATTTTCTATGGATACGGTTTATTTAGACGAAGAATAAAGCTTATATCTGATGTAGCCCTTGCTAAGCGAATATACTTAATTTAGTTCGCTTGTCCGCCTGTTCTTTTCTATTAAGCCTCCCCCATTGCGTGATCGATCTTTGGCATAACCTCAATAGTTTTTGTTCCCAAATTGTGGTTTGAGCCGC
>JBCCRZ010000442.1:0-5535 GCA_039200855.1 Cyanobacteria bacterium P01_D01_bin.44
CGTTGACGCCTGGAATCGTTGGCGCGAGCAAAACCCTACGATGATTCCTGACATCAGTAGTACGGATCTCAGCAATGCTGACCTCAGTGGGATTAACCTCCTCTTTACCAAGCTCCGATTCGTCAACTGCAGCCACGCCGACCTCAGCCACGCCGACATTAGAGGCACCGACCTCAACGGGGTTATCCTTCACAGCACCGATCTCAGCCATGCTAGCCTCGTCGGTTCCGGTCTTAGTGGGGCCGACTTTCACTTGACCAAGCTCAATGGTGCCTGCCTCGGTAGTGTTAACGCCGTTGGGGCTAACCTGAGTATGCTCGACCTCAGCAATGCCAACCTCATTAACGCCAATCTTTTCAGCGCCAACCTTAGTGGTGCCAATCTCAGCCGTGCCAACCTTAGTGGCACCTACCTCAATGTCGATCTCAGCAATGCCAACCTCAGTGGTGCCGATCTCAGCCGTGCTAGTCTGTGCGGTTAGAACGACCTGACCTACTTAAAGAGCGAAAGGGGAAGGGCTATAGGGCAAAAGGGTTGGGATTCTACTCTCCGCTAGGGGGTAGTTGATGCTAGCGGCCTACTCCCTTTCGCCTTTCGCCCTGACCCCTTCGCCCTGACCCCTTAACCCTTAACCCTTCCAATCAACCCGATAAATCCCCTCTGACCCATCCACAAATCGAGCCCGAAAGGCCAGTCCCTGACCATGTAGGCCATATTGCCCCAGCATTAGATTGCGAATCGGCTTGTCTTCTAAAATATCGCCCACGCCAATTATCTTGGTCAGTTCGTCCTTGACTAAGACAAACAGGCCCAGGTGGCCGTGGCTATCGCCCGCCAAAAAGGCAAGGGTCTCTCCCTGCACCGAAAACGCATGGAACCGAGCAAAGGTCTCGAGGCTATCTGGAATCCGCGTCTGGGTATTCACCAATGCCTCTAAACCATCCGCCGTCAGCCGATAAAGCCCCTGCTGAAAAACATTGCCCCGGCCACAAAACGTTACCTGGCCAGCAGACACCAACGGATCGCTAAAGGACGTAAACGTCCCAATCCCTTCAGGAATGGAAGTTTGTACCGTTGCGAAGGGGCTCAGATCACCGTCGAGGTAACGATACAGCCCCATCTGATACTGACTATCATGGGCGCGAAAAACCACCTGACCCGTTGCGCCGTCAATAGCAGGTCGACCCAGGTCAACAAACGGGGTCGGGCAGTCTGCCCCAGCCTGACGGGTAATCATGTGCAGGGTGCCGTCACAGTAGCTAAAAATCCCCTTTTGCTGATCGGACATGAGGCGTCCTAAAAAAGCAATCTTGCCCGCCTGCACCGACGGATTACTGAAATTAATAAATCCGTCACCGTTTTCTAAAATCGGCTGCTCTGTCAGCAGTAAAGGCTTAACCGTCCTTTGGGCGGCGGCGGCATCCGTCGCCACCGTCAGATCAGCTTGAAAAAGGGCATTTTGACCAGACTGGGTTTGGCCACAAAATAAAATTTTCTCTGCGCCATCAAACGCAGGAGCTGCCCCAAAATGGGCAATTGGATCGGTCCCAACAGGCTGCGATTGATGGGCACTGACCGCCGCTTTGACCGCCTGCAAGTCGGCCCGATAGAGGGCTGACGTCACCAATGTCTGACCCCAAAATACAACGGTGTCTCCCCATAGAGCTGCCTGGGTCAACCCCAAACCAGTCAGGCTATTGCGATCTCCCGACGGTGAGGCAGGCACCTCTACCAGACGAGTAAACTCCAGGCCTGAGGTAGAGGATGCAATCTCAGTCTCTGGGGCTGACGTCTGCCGCCAAGCAGAGGGTAAAAAACTGTCTAAAAAAGAGGCAGTCTGGGATGAGTTAGTATTCATAAAATTAACCTGATGGCTGTCAAAGCAAGATGCTTAGACCCCTCTGCCGACTACCCAGGGAAAACACAGACCGTTGAGGGCAACATAGTCCTCTAAAGGACTGGGTCATTTTACGTATCTAGATTATCTCGCTCAGGGTAAAATGCAGGTCAAAATAGACGCAAATCAAACAATTTACCAGGATATTATTTACCATTCATTTATTTACAAGCCATCTTAAATGGTGCCTGTCTGGGTGCCAAGCGGCAGTTCTAGGGTATCTCCCAAGGTTTCTCCAGTATGAAAAGCGGCTAGCAAAACGTCACTGGTCTTACCCCAACCAATCGTACCGTTGCACTCCAGGCTAATCGCCCCAAAGTCGCGATGGTTGCGGGTGGCCTCTGCAAACGACTTGTCAAGGGCTTGCTGTAGCGATAGACCATCGCTCACCCGAATCACCACCCGCGCCGCCAGACATTCGTCAATAATGTCTTCGCCAATGCCAGTGCAGCTCACCCCCGCCTCAGCATTGGCATAGTTGCCCGCTGGCATGGCCGAATCACTCACCCGCCCGATGTGCTCGAGCCCTTTGCCCCCGGTGGAAGTACCCGCCGCGATTTGCCCTGTGCTATCGAGGGCCACCACCCCAATCGTGCCGCGTCGGGCCAAGTCGTCATCTCCTCCACTGGCCTCGGCGACGACCCCCGCCATCGTTTTGCTGAAATTATCTTTACGCTCCTGCATCCACTCGGTTAGGCGTAGGTCCGTCGTCGGGTCAAAGATCGGCATCTGCAACGTCCGCGCCAGCTCAGCCGCCCCATAGTCAGACAGCACCCGATCGGTTTGCTGCTGCAAAAACGCTGCCATCTCAATCGGATGCTCAATCCGCGATGCGTTGATCACCCCCCCAAAGGCTTGGGAAGCGCCGTCCATTAGAGACGCGCTCATGCGCACCTGCCCATCGGATTGCAGCACCGATCCTTTCCCTGCATTAAACCGGGGGTGATTTTCTAACAAACGGCACCCGTGGATTACAGCCGCCCTGGCATCAGCCCCTGCCTGTAATTTGCCATAGGTCTCTTCGACAATCGATTGCAGTGCCTGACGCACGGCGATCAGCCCACCTTTGCCCTTGAGCGAGCTGCCCGCGCCGCCGTGGATGATGAGTTTGGGTTGGGTTGTTGTGGGCATGGGGGTGAGGTCCTGGTGGGGGAGTGAGGGAGGTGGGGAGCTGGGGGAGTGGGGAAGGTGGGGGAGTGGGGGAGGTGGGGATATCGTAGGGTGCGTTTAACATAACCGACATCTTATCGCCCCTGGGAATACCTTTAATCAAGGCACCTTTTGGGGAATCAACGCACCGCTTGGAAGCTTAGGAAAATAAGAATTACAGGTAATTATCGTATAGCAGGTTATAGCAGGGCAATGGCGGATGTCAGGGGCTCAAAATGTGCCAAATTCAAAATTTGCTAAATAGCGTCAGGAGTACACTCAGCAAGACGGTTTGACCGACAATGGCAATCACCCCCCATAGGACAAGCTGCCAGCGGTAGTGGGCCCATAAATCTACCAGAGCAGATTTAATCAGTGCCTGGGTGACCTGCTTAACCTCGTCAATCACCGCCTCGCTTTTACCCTCCATCGCCTTAATGGCATCCTCACTCTGGGCATGTAGGGCTCTGATTGACTGCTCTCCCTGCCCTCTGACATCCTCAACCGAAGCAGCTCCCAAGGACTGAATGTCATCGATCACTTCCTGACTTTGGACTTTGAGCTCTGCGATCAAGCTTTCACTGAGCGATCGCACTTCGCCAATGGCCCCCTGACTTTTGTCTTGCACCTTGTCTAAAGACTCTCGAACCAATGCGGTTAAATCAACCATGGCACCTCCTATAAGTTTTGAGTTTTGAGGGCAAGTTTTGAGTTTTGAGGGTTGAATTTTTGAATGGGGCCGCTCACTTAAAACTCAACATTCAGACCTTAAAACTAGTTCATTCTTAAGTTCAATGATGGTCTTTAAGATAGGATGATCGAGACATCGCTTAATGGTTTGCAAAGATCGTCATGCCCACTTGGATTAAGGAAACGGACCAGGCATTTTATCTGATGGAGGGCAACTTTTACATCGATAAGCTGCCAAAGCAACCTCGCCCCGCCGGTAGCGGTGAAGCGGGGGAGACAACGGTCACCCTTGATAAATTCAGGACCTGGTTAACGCGATTGGATGAGCCCCCCGGCGCGATGGTGATCGCCACCTGCATCGACACCGAAGAACCCATCGTCCAACCCACGATTGAGATCACCCAAAAACCGGACGCGGTGATGGTGGGCGAAGAGGTCATTATCAAAGGTCGGATGCCTGCCTACGTGGGAGAGCCCATCGACCTTTATGCCGAGGTCAGCGGCGTTTTTTATCTGCAAACCCGAGACCCCGCTAAGAAACCTAAAGTCCAAGAAGACGGCACATTTGATCTTCGATTTCGCTTTTTTAGCCCTGGCAATCGTCGCCTCAAAATTGAGATCGGGCCCCTGAGCGAAATTTTCGCTGTGACCGTTCGCTCCGGCTTTCGGATTACCAGTATCCCGTCATCGGCAACGGCAGGGGAGGTTTTTAACATCGTCGGGTCTGCCCCCGTAGAGGATGCGGGCAAAGTGTTACAGCTGTTTGTAGACGACCGTCTGCAACCGTCCTCAGCCAAAGTGCAAAGTAACGGCACCTGGCAAATACGATTTGGTCTGTACGGTCTGGGGAATCGAAGCCTCAAAGTGGCCGTCGGCAGCAGCAGCGAAACCAAAGTGGTGAAGATCTCACTGCGGGCAATTTTCCCAAACTTTACGGTCCCCGAGCGACAGTTATATAGTCCCGACTACCCCGCCACTAGCTCCCCTGTCCTTGGTAGCGTCACCTTTACCGGCGGCTTTATGGAGCCCCACGGCCACAGCTTCAAATCTACGAAATACGCTATTTTTGACGCCAGCCCTAACCGCATCCAGACGCTGTCATCTAGCGATCGCAACCTCGGCATCGACTACGTTGTCACCAGCAGTGGCAAGCCCATCCGCAACTGGTATCCCGGTCGGGTGACAAAGGTTGGTGACGAAGGCGGCTATGGACTGCGCTGCCACGTCTCTTTTGCCTATTCCTATCTCTATGGAGGCCAGTCTTACCCGGTGCGGGGGGCCTATGCCCATGCCGCCAGCTTCTCAGTCGGGGTCGGTGACTTTGTTAAGCAAGGCCAAACCATCGGTGTTATGGGCAATACAGGGGCCAGCCAGGGGCCCCACGTCGACTTTCGCCTGTGGATCTATGTCAACGGCAGAATCATCGATCTCAGCCCAAATGCCTTTGAGGCCCACTTGAGGAAGATAGAGAGTAATTGAGGGTCCGGGTTGCATACACCAGCATCAGGACTGGGTAGTGGGTGATGGGTGGTGGGTAGTGGGTCAAGAGACTCCAATGACGAGCTATTCACTGGACTGCCTGGTCACTGGCCTGACTTTTTCTTCGTCGGCACCGCTCTGAGCAGTATTTCACCTCATCCCAACACTCCGCCCACTTTTTGCGCCAGGTAAACGGACGCTGGCAAACCGGGCAAATTTTGCTGGGCAAATCTGACTTTGAGCGCTGTCGAGCCATTGAGGTTTTTCAAGCTTAAGGATGGGTGTAAAGCGGCGTATAATCCTGTCTACCTCAGCCTAAC
>JBCCRZ010000443.1:0-5532 GCA_039200855.1 Cyanobacteria bacterium P01_D01_bin.44
CCAAAATCATCCTGGGAGTCTCACTGATGGCGCTCATGGTCACCTGCTGTCCAGCGATCGCCCAGGCTGATCCGGCCCAACTGGCCAAAGCCGTTCAGGAAATTGAAAATCTTGATGCTCTACGTAGCGGTCTCGCCGCCTATTTAGAAGATGAGTCGGAACCACCAACCGCCGAGACGATGAAACAAGTCTGCAAACCCGTCGGCATGAAAGCCCAACAATTGAGTCAAGACAATGGTTGGCAGGTAAAACAAATGGCTAAAAAGTATCGCAACCCGGCCCATCAGCCTGATAACCTGCATGCCAAGATGGCCCTGGCTAAGTTTGAGAAAACTCCAGAGCTGATGGGGTTCTGGGACAACGGAACCCTAAACGATCAGGCCGGTACTCGCTACTATCGCCGCATCAATGTAGAAGCCAGTTGTCTGGCCTGTCATGGGCGCAAAGATAATCGCCCCCAGTTTGTAAAGGATAACTATCCTCAAGATCTGGCTTACAACTTCAACGTGGGTGATTTACGTGGTATGTACGCAGTGTTTATTCCCGAGGCTATGCAACAAGCTGTGCAGGACGCCCTCAGCGAATGAAGGAGGTTTTTATTAAGTAGGTGAGCAAAATTATTTTCAGTATCACTTTCTGGCTGGGATCCCCCCTGCCCCCCTTATCAAGGGGGGTGGCGCAGCCGGGGGGATCCGCGGAAGCGTGAAACAATGAGTCATTATTACTGACGAGGTACTTATGTGGCAGCGTGTACGTCAGCTTATCCCTCAACTAATTCTCTTTGGGATAGCCTTAGTCCTGTTCTTCACCAGCGTAGAAACACTAGCAGTAGCCCCAAGCAGCGCCGATATTCGCCAATTAGAAGAAGCCCCGGGTCAAATCGTGTACCAGTCGCGCCAAACCCTGCGCGATCAGCACAACAACAGTTGGCAAGCCATTGCGTTCAAACGCATTCGTCCAGATGGCAGTGCCTTTTTGTACCTTCGGTTGGTTGGGTTTCCAGGTGTCACCGACATTGATCGATCTCAGCCCTTGGTCTTAACCGACTCCCTGGGCAAAACCCTGACCGCAAACGACGCCTCTCAACAAATTTTCACAGACGCAACTGCTCCTGCCCCCAACGTTGGCCAATATGATCTAGCCCCCATTATATCTGAGCTGCAGGCCGCAATCCCCCTAAAGCTGAGTTTACCCACCATCCAGGTTGAGCCAGTAGAGCTTGTCATATCGCCAGCCCTTCTCCAGGAGTGGCAGACGCTATTCATGCCGGGATCAACTTAAACCAAAACTAGGATCTAATACCCAGCACCTAACCCCTTTTTAAGGTCCGAGAAAAACCCATGAAATATAGACATCGTAATTGTGATAGACACCACCATCGTAACTATATCCGCTGGCAGACGAATATCAAGCCCGAGTGCTGTGTTTCACAAAATAATCATAAGCCAGCTTTTGAGCGCTGTGTCAATCGAACCAGTCTTTTATGAACCAGTCTTTGAGCACAGATTAGAATGCAGACTCTCATAAAATACGACAACAGGATATTGAAATGGATGCGAAAAAACTTCAAGAAGCTTATAACGCAGGTGAACGTAATTTTTCTGATCTCAAGCTTCTAGAGATCGAGCTACTTCAGCTTAATCTGAGCAATACCAACTTTAGTAGGTCAGATTTACGACAATCTCGTTTAGGGCGGTCACACTTTTTCTACGCCAATTTTGAGCACAGCGATTTGAGTGAATCTATCCTTTGGGGTAGCGACTTCAGAGACGCTAATTTGGCTGGCACTCAGCTGCGAGAGGCAGATTTGAGTGGTGCCATCTTGACCCACACCAACTTAGAAAAGGCCAATTTTGTTAAAGCCAGTCTGGGGGGGGCTAACCTGAGCGGTGCCAACTTATCTAGAGCTTGCCTACTCGATGCTGATTTACGGTCAACGGCTGACCACAGAACCGATCTGGGTCAGGCAAATCTGAGTTATGCCGATTTAAGCTATGCGCTCTTAAGCGGTGTTGTTTTGCGACGTGCAAATTTATCACAAGCTAAGCTGTGCCGGGCTAAACTCTCTAGAGACTATGGCTCAGATACCTTCTCAACCGATCTCAGTGAGGCTAACTTGCAGGGGGCTGACCTGAGCTATGCTGACCTGAGTGGGGTCAATCTGCAAGCGGCAAATTTGCGGGGGGCTGACCTGACTGGCACGCTGTTGCACCAAGCCAACTTGCGCCATGCGCTGATGCCAGAGGGGCATCAGCATAAAATTTTCTTCAACCACAGGCTCTGATCTTGTTGCCGGCGATGTTGACGATGATGCAGTGCTGACCATACAGGCCTCCTATATTCAATATCTTTCAACAACTCATCCCGTCGCATACTCTCTCTGCTAGAGAGAGTATGTAAAGTTTCGAAACCAATGACGAGATTAAAACACTAAATCACTATACAGTAATAAAAGCTAAATGCTTTGTTGTTAAACACGTTTTTTCATGAGTCTTAAAATCAATCCGCATCAAGCTGGCGCTGTTCTCTCCTCTCAAACTTCAGATTCTCGGGTCGCGCCTCCCCGAGAGGCCCGTCAGCGGTTCAAACACTATGTTCAAAGCCTGCAAGACAATATTTGTGCTGCCCTAGAGCAACTAGACAGGCAAGCAACCTTTCAAGAAGATAACTGGCAGCGTGCCGAGGGCGGAGGGGGGCGTACCCGGGTGATTCGCGAGGGGCAAGTCTTTGAGCAGGGTGGGGTCAACTTCTCAGAAGTGTGGGGAGATACCCTCCCACCAGCCATCTTAAGCCAGCGCCCCGAGGCCGCCGGGCATGACTTTTATGCCACGGGCACCTCAATGGTGCTGCATCCGCGCAATCCTTATGTGCCCACGGTCCACCTCAACTATCGCTATTTTGAGGCCGGGCCCGTCTGGTGGTTTGGGGGTGGGGTTGATCTTACCCCCTACTATCCGTTTGTTGAGGATGTGATTCATTTTCACACCATACTCAAGCAAGCCTGTGATATCCATCACCCTGAATTTTACCCCGCCTTTAAGTGCTGGTGTGATGAGTATTTTTATCTCAAACACCGTCAAGAGGCCCGAGGGATCGGAGGCATTTTCTTTGATTACCTGGACTACCGTGGGAATCTCTATTCCGGACCTAATTTGAAGGGTGCCGCTGCCCAATATAGTCAGCGGGTGGGGCCAGTCTCTAAGAATTGGGACGATCTCTTTGACTTTGTACAAAGTTGTGGCAATGCATTTTTGCCAGCCTATCTGCCCATCGTAGAGCGACATCAAAATAGCCCCTACGGCGAGCGTGAACGCGACTTCCAACTCTATCGCCGGGGGCGCTATGTCGAATTTAATCTGGTCTACGATCGGGGGACTGTGTTTGGGCTCCAAACCAATGGTCGGACCGAATCAATTCTCATGTCGCTGCCGCCCTTAACTCGCTGGGAATATGGCTATACCCCCCAACCTGGCACCCCAGAAGCCGACCTCTATGAGACTTTCCTCAAATCCCACGATTGGGTGAGCTGAGTACCAATGCCATAAGGTCTTTGGATTGCAGTGTTCTGTATACTTTTTGTACTTTTTCCATAACGAGGTTTCCAGGCAAGGGCAAAAGATTTGCAATCCGATCATCCACAGGTAGCAATCAACAGATGGCGTCTCCTCAATTCCGTGCTCGCCATTGGCCCTTGCCCTTTCTCTTCGAGGACTCCCCTCAAACCTATCCCCGCTTATCCATCATTTGTATTCCGAGGTAGTGACAATGACCCACAATCTAGCAATATCCCTAAGGGAAGGCACAAAACAGTCCCATACCCTGGCAGAAAATACGGCCTTTATGAAATGCTTTCTCAAAGGCATTGTTGAGAAAGAACCCTTACGCCGATTGATCGCGAATTTATACTTTGTTTACAGTGCCTTAGAAGACGAGATGCGACGTCATAAGCAGGATCCCATTGTCGGCCCCTTATATTTCTCGGTATTAGAGCGAACGCCCCAATTAGAGAAAGATCTGGCCTTCTATTACGGAGATGATTGGCGTAACCAAACAGAAGCCTCACCAGAGGGACTCCATTACGTTAAGCGCATTCGCGAGGTTGCTAACCGTGAACCTGCCCTGCTCATCGCCCATGCCTATGTCCGATATATGGGCGATCTCTCAGGGGGACAAAGCTTAAAGAATATTATTCGCTCAGCCTTAGCGCTACCCGACAGCAAAGGGACTGCCTTCTATGATTTTGAAGACATTCCTACGGCTGAAGCCCGACGTGCCTTTAAGGGGCAATATCGAAATACCTTAAACGCGCTACCCCTTGATACAACCCTAACCCAAAAAATTGTTGACGAAGCGAATCTGGCTTTCAGACTCAATCGAAATGTTGTCCACGAACTTGAGCCGCTTGTCAAAGCAGCCATCGGTGATCATGTGTTTGACCTGATCACCCGTCAAGATAAACCGGGGAGCACAGAACACTATCATAGCCATTCCACCCCTGGACTGGTTGCGACAGAATAACAGCGATTGACCACAGACAGGGTCTCTCTAAATTTCACAGCCAAGCTTGCCTGACCCATCCCCCTTTTTGGGGGATGTTCTCTAGCTCACCCAATCGGGTCCTCAACAGGCAAAAGATTGACATTAAACTACTATATAATTATATAATTATAAATATGAATCCTATTGTAGCGTCTTCGCTACAACGCTTCAGTCTAAACAGAGAGGATTTATGACCCATACACTCAAGCAACATCAACCCGTTAGTCCGTGGGAGCAATTTTGTTCGATTTTCTCATTCCCTTCGAGTTTTGCTCAACCGACCGTGGGGAGCTGACGGCTCCCCCTTTTAGTCATCACGCTTTAGTCATCGCATCATATTGAGGAGTCTATATGACATCAAAGTTGGCCCAAGAAAATCCAGCCCTAAAACCTTCTCTCAGTTGGGCTACGGTCGTATTTTTTGCCCTGGTTCATAGTCTTGCCTTGCTGTCACCCTGGTTCTTTTCCTGGCACGCCCTCGGGATGACCCTATTACTCCATTGGCTGTTTGGCAGTATTGGCATTTGCTTAGGCTATCATCGTCTCCTCAGCCATCGCAGCTTTCAGGTACCCCAATGGCTGGAATATCTGATTGCCTTTATCGGTGCGTTAGCGCTGCAAGGTGGTCCTATCTTCTGGGTGGCCGGTCATCGATTACACCATGCCCATACTGAGGATAACAACGAAGATCCCTATTCTGCAAAACGAGGGTTTTGGTGGAGCCATATGCTCTGGATGCTGTATCCCTATGCCAAATTTTTCGACTATGATCAATACAGCCGTTACGCACCGGAGCTAGCCAGAGATCCTGTTTATCGATGGTTAAATCGTTATTTTCTCCTGCTGCAAATTCCGCTGGGGCTATTGCTTTACGGAGTAGGGGGCTGGTCTTTTGTCATTTATGGCATCTTTCTGCGGGCGGTTCTACTCTGGCACAGTACCTGGTTTATCAACTCTGTGACCCACTTGTGGGGATACCGCACCTTTTCAACC
>JBCCRZ010000444.1:0-5531 GCA_039200855.1 Cyanobacteria bacterium P01_D01_bin.44
ACCGGGTTAGCAAAGGTCGTCTGCACCCTGGGGACGATGCCCACCTGCACCATGGGCACATCCACAATAATGGTGGTGCGAGCGGCCAAAGCAGCAGCCCCCGATTGCAATGCCTGCTCTGAAAACTGAACTAATTGTTTATAGTCAAAATCAGCGGTGGCATAAATCACCCGACGAACAAGCTCATACTCCGCTGGCGCAAAGCTATGCGGGCCGATTTCACGATCAATAATTCTTAAACTTTGGGCATCCGTCACGTGCCATTCCATAGCTTGTCAAAAAGCAATTGCTAGCTTTATACAGTAGCATTCCGATCGCGAGAACACGCCCAAGCGATCCCCATTCTGATAGACTTTGAGATTGAGTAGGCGCGTTCAAAACGCTCTGCATTAAGGCAGTTTGGAGGAATAGATCAGTGGAAAGCACCCTCGGATTAGAGATTATTGAAGTCGTTGAGCAAGCTGCGATCGCATCAGCTCGCTGGATGGGGAAAGGCGAAAAGGACATCGCTGACGAGGTCGCGGTCGAAGCCATGCGTGAGCGCATGAATAAAATTCATATGCGCGGCAAAATTGTGATCGGAGAAGGCGAGCGCGACGACGCACCGATGCTCTACATCGGTGAGGAAGTGGGGATTTGTACTCAGCCCAACGCAAAGGAGGTCTGTAATCCTGAAGAGCTGATCGAAATCGACATTGCTGTTGATCCCTGCGAAGGCACCAACCTGTGTGCCTATGGTCAACCCGGTTCGATGGCAGTCCTGGCGATCTCAGAAAAAGGCGGCCTGTTTGAAGCGCCCGACTTTTACATGAAAAAGCTGGCCGCCCCCCCAGCGGCTCGGGGCAAGGTTGATATCAATAAATCAGCCACTGAGAACCTCAAGATTTTATCTGAGTGCCTTAATCGCGCCATTGATGAACTCGTGGTTATAGTCATGAAGCGTGAGCGTCACAATGACCTGATTAAAGAAATTCGCGAAGCCGGTGCGCGGGTGCGCCTGATCAGCGATGGTGATGTCTCAGCCGCTATTTCTTGCGGATTTGGGGGCACCAACACCCACGCTCTAATGGGAATTGGTGCCGCGCCTGAAGGGGTAATTTCGGCAGCGGCCATGCGATGCCTGGGTGGCCACTTTCAGGGCCAACTGATCTATGACCCCGCCATTGTCAAAACGGGTCTGATCGGAGAGAGCAAGGAGGCTAACCTGGATCGCCTTAAGTCCATGGGTATCACCGAACCTGACAAGGTCTATAACGCCGAAGAGTTAGCCTCTGGTGAGACCGTGTTGTTCGCAGGCTGTGGCATCACCCCTGGCGACCTGATGCAGGGCGTGCGCTTCTTCCACGGCGGCGCTAGAACCCAGAGCCTGGTGATCTCCAACCAGTCGAGCACAGCTCGCTTCGTCGATACGATTCACATGGTTGACAATCCCGAGTACATTTCGGTGCGCTGACGAAGTCAGCCAAATTCAAAGTTAAAAGTTAAAGGCCAAAAGTTTATTCAGAGTGAATTCTCCGTTGTCTGATGGAGGTTAAACCTTGGCCACATCCAGGCTTGTAGTTTGCCCTAAAGGAGAAACTCAAATTTTCAAACTGGATGTGGTTTACCCACCTTTAACCCTTTAACTTTTAACCTTTAACTAATCACGCCTACGCTAGACTATTGACATCGGAAAACACCCTCACTTTGCGCACTTTCTGCGCTGGGGGTGTTTTTGTGTGTTGACTTTAGTGAAGATTCTCACTGGTTGATGGATTTTTGTTGAGAAATCTTGAGTTTGGGGCCGCTTTTTCAATACCGTCAGAGGAGTCGTCCTTGCAGATCTCTGCTTCGATGCATCTAGGGAGTGAGCTGTCTGGGTTACCGCATAACCAAACTTTGATAGTTGATTGCTGAGATCGCCCGGCCTATCTATGGCATCTTTTGGGGCATCTGATAAAAAATCTTTTGGGAGGAAGAATGAATATCGCCGTTATTGGGCTCAGTCACAAAACCGCACCGGTTGAGATCCGCGAAAAACTCAGCATCCCCACACCTCAAGTCGCCGATGCGATCGCACAGCTTACCAGCTGTCCCCACGTCCAAGAAGCTGCGATTCTCAGTACCTGCAACCGCCTTGAGTTGCACATTGTCATCACCGAAACTGAGCACGGCATTCGTGAGGTGACTCAGTTTCTTTGTGACTATGGCCACCTCAGCCTGGTGGAGATGCGGCCCCATCTGTTCATTCTTCTGCAGCAAGACGCCATCATGCATTTGATGCGGGTCTCTTCTGGGCTCGATAGTTTGGTTTTGGGCGAGGGGCAAATTCTATCCCAGGTTAAGCACGCCCATAGTCTGGGGCAACAGCACAAAGGTGTCGGTCGCATTCTCAACCGCTTGATGAAAGATGCCATCAAAACCGGTAAGCGCGTCCGCACCGAAACCAGTATTGGTACCGGGGCAGTTTCCATCAGCTCCGCCGCCGCCGAGCTGGCCCAGATGAAAGTCCCTAACTTCACCGAGTGCCGCATTGCCATTTTGGGCGCAGGCAAAATGTCTCGCCTTTTGGTCAAGCACTTAGTGTCAAAACGGGCGAACCAAATCACGATTTTGAATCGCTCAATTGGACGAGCGGATGAGCTAGCCGCCCAGTTTAGCGAAGCCAATATCAAAACGGGTACCCTCGATGCCATGCTCACTACGGTGGCCGAGTCCGATGTGGTGTTTACCTGCACCTCTGCCACCGAACCGATTTTGCATCGCGAGATGTTGTCACCAGTGGTCCGTCCAAACTGCAAGCTGATGCTGTTTGATATCGCCGTTCCTCGCAACGTGCATGACAATGTCAATGAGCTGGATGCAGTCTTTGCCTTTAACGTAGACGACCTCAAAGCCGTGGTGGCCCAAAATCAAGAAAGCCGCCGCAAGATGGCCTTAGAGGCCGAATCCCTCCTCGAAGAAGAATTTAATCAGTTCATGGACTGGTGGCGGTCGCTAGATACGGTCTCTACCATCAGCAGCCTGCGCACCAAAGTCGAATCCATTCGTGAACAAGAGCTTGAAAAGGCACTGTCTCGACTGGGCAGCGGTTTTTCTGACAAGCATCGCGGCGTGGTAGAAGCGCTGACTCGCGGCATTGTGAACAAAATATTGCATGACCCGATGGTGCAGCTGCGCTCCCAGCGTGACAACGAGACCCGCCGCCAGGCGATGGAGACGCTACAGATCTTGTTTAATCTAGAAGAATTTAGTGTCGCCAATGAGATTGGCAGTCAGAAGGGGTCGAATAAGGCCCTGCGTTAGCTTGTCAAAAATTGTTAGCTTGCCAACCCCTAATGTCCATTCCCTTTGATGCCGAGGCCGGTCAAAAACGGGTGGAGAAGTTTTGGCAGCTCTCCGCCAGCTTTGGGGTAGAGCGCAACGCTTACCACAACTACCTCAATGAAATCGTCAGCGATCGCTATGCCCTGATCAATGGGCTGCAGCTATTGCGAGATGAGCTGCAGCTGGCCTCTGCTAGCCAAATCGATATTCGGGCCTGCGGGGCTGACCTCAGCCTGCCCAGTGTAGTTACGACCCTGGCCTATACTAACTGCGGCGATCGCATCCACCAGGGGGAAGCGACCAAACGTTATCGAGATGTGGTCGCCTCTCGCTTTGCCACCCTGTCTGAGATCGGCGAACTTAAGCTTGAGGCGTTTTTCCCAGCGGGTGGGGGGACTGACAATGGCGCAACCCTGGCCCATGTGACCGTCGCCCACCAGCTCGATGAATCCTTACGTCAGCGGCTCTATGCGGGCAATCCGCAGTCGATGGTCCTCGTCGCTATTGACCTCAAAACCCATGTGGGTCGTCTGCGAGAAGGGGGGCAGCGGATCTATGGCAAAACCCGTGAGTCGCCCTGGCGGGAGCCTCGGGCCGCCTGCGGTGCGATCGTAGATGCCTTGACAAACTACCATCCCCACAACCTGATCCATCGCCGCATTCGGGATGATCTGGGCGAGAAAAATTTTCAGTATCTGGCAACTCAAAGGATTGTCACGGGCGATGGCATTGATATTACGATGGCCGTTGCCTCTGCTATTGTCGCTATTCGCGGCATTCGTAATACGGCGATGGCCTTGACCCAAGAGTTAGATGAACGGGGGGTTGCCCACCTGACGGCCAGTATGACGGTCAATCGGCCTTCGCGAGATGACCTAGTGGTTTATCTGGCCAGGGCTACCGTGTTTGGGGGCAAAGTGCGCATTCAAAGTTTGGGCACCAAAGCGGACAAATATAGTGGTCAGCTGATTGAGTTTGCCAGAGAGCAGCGGCTAAGGCTGATTTACGATGGTCAGAATAGTGATGATTTACCGGTTGAAGAGATTGCTTATACGGTTAAACCGTCAGGGCTATAGGAGGATATACCCTAGTTGCCTGATACACCTTTTGTAACCCTCCCTAATTTATCTGGCTGGACAGATCAAGGCTTGCCTCAATCGGCGTAGGCCGATTTCGTACATGTCGCTGCGGTTTCCAACCGCCAGGTGACGAGATTCTCAAACGATTGGTGAAAGCAATCAGGGCTGCTTGGGGTCCCTCCGTGTTCCCCAAACCCCCTGGGCAGGGCGTTACGCCGCCCTACAACCCCACGTATTAGGTGCTGGTTGGGTGTCATAGGTTAGGGGATGCTGGTGGGGTGAAGTTGAATTTTTTCTGGAACGCGTTCCAGAAAAAATTCAAAAGCATAGGTTACCGCCTCGCGGTTGGTTTATCTCGAAGGTGTAAACAGCCAACATGAAAGGGCTTACCAACTACCACCTAAAACTCATAGCCGCTCTGTCTATGCTGCTTGACCATATTGGAGAGGTCTTTTACCCAGAGACTGACTGGCTGCGAATGGTAGGGCGGCTGAGCTTTCCGCTCTTTGTCTGGCTGCTGGTGCAGGGCGAAGCGCATACGCGCAATGCCTGGCGCTATGGGGGACGGCTACTGCTATTGGGGCTGTTATCCCAGCCAATTTATCAAGCTGTCTTCTACACCAATGAGCCGAATATCCTCTTCCAGCTTTTAGTCGGACTGATCTGTCTGCGGGGCACACGGCAAAAGCCCAGGTTGGCGCTGTTGATCTGGCCCCTGGGAGTTTTGCTCACTGAGAGCTTAGATATTAGTTACGGCGGCTATGGCATTGCCCTGGTTTTGCTGACGCGCTATTTTCGCCAAACCTGGGTCTGGTGGTCTGCCTGGCTAGGCTTTCATGGGGTATGGATGTCTCTGATGGGGGTGTTTCAACTGTGGGTGCTGCCAGTGCCGCTTTTGTTTGGCCTGGCCACGGGGAAACGGGGGGCCAGGGCGAGATGGTTTTATATTTTCTACCCAGGGCATCTGGCGTTGCTGGGGCTGATTCGGGTTGCACTTCAGACTCCAGGCATTTAGCTTAATCATATTGGCTTTATCAGAATCATCGCGGGTTTAGGAACCATGTCGTTTGGGAAATTGACTACAAGCAAGATCTGGTCATGGGGGTTTTTATGGGTTGCGATCGCAACGCTTACCCTCAGCTGCAC
>JBCCRZ010000445.1:0-5515 GCA_039200855.1 Cyanobacteria bacterium P01_D01_bin.44
CCCCTCATCAATTTAATCCTGGCATTCGTGCTGTGTAGGGCAGGTTGGGGGCTTTGGGGAGCCACAGCAGCCTGGCTATTTGCGCTGATTGCGTCACTCTTGATCACCATTCAGGCCATTCGAGGGATCTTTCCTGACCTCCTGACAACAACCCTCAAACCTATCTTTGAGAGCAAGAAACTGCTGGCTTTTTCTCTGCCGCTCTCTTTTGGCAGCTTTTTATGGCTCGTCATGCTCTGGACAGATGCTCTGATGCTGGGGTATTTTAGACCGGCTGCCGAAGTTGGGATTTATCGAGCTGCTTCTCAGACAGCCCTGCTGATGACGCTGTTTACTCGCTCGTTAGTGACCCTCTTTGCGCCGATGATTGCCAGGCTTTATAGCACCGGGGCGCTAGAAGAATTAGATAAACTCTTTAGCACTGCGGCTCGCTGGAGCTTTTCTTTAACGCTACCGCTTTTCTTAATTTTGGCCGTTGCGGGTGAAGACGTACTGAGTATTTTTGGTCAAGATTTTGAGATCGGATGGATACCTTTGATCGTCCTGGCGGCAGGGCAATTGGCCAGAGCAGGTCCCGGTGGATTTGCTATGCACATCCTGTCAATGTCAGGTCACCAGTATCTCAAGCTAGTCGGGGATATCATCTTGGCAGTCACCAATGTTGGGTTAAATCTACTGATGATTCCACGATGGGGACTGATGGGAGCCGCGATCGCAACCGGGATTAGCATTCTAGCGGTCAACCTGCTGCGTATCTTACAAGTTCAGTTAGTTTTGAACATGCATGGGTTTAATTGGAGTTACTTAAAAGCAATCGGGGCAGGCACAATAGCAACTGTGATCAGCCTGGTTATCAACTCAAGAACGATCGCCGTCTCTTCCCCTATAAACATTCTCATTACCACCGCCGTCATCATCGCCATTTACATACCCCTGCTATTGATGATGGGTTTAGAAAAATCGGATCAATTAGTACTAAGGAAAGTTCAGCAGAAATTAACATTCCAAAAGCGTTGAACTCCCTAATTTGATACCCGATTCAGTAATTTCACTAAAACCTAATGTTAATCACTAAAATCTAATCTTAGCTACACAATCAATTGTCACTTTTAGTCAAAAATAGGGATAATCAAGTCCCCTAACAGAGATTAATCCCAAACCCAATCATTGATTCATAAAGAACCCAGGGAAAATCGCCTTATGCAGGGGCTGGCTTAAGATTTAAAGAAGCCTGAATGCATTCACACCCTACATAGTCTCCTAATGAAGAATGTATCTAAACAATCGTTTAGATTTTTCAATTCAAGATTAATGCTATCTGATAATTAAGGCACTTGGAGTCATGACATCTTCTCTTTCAACTTACAAAAGTTCACTTTCAGAAGCCTCTATTTCCAATTCCTCGAAAATGGCTGAAGATCTGCGCTTTTCGGACAATATATATGTCTCCGCAGTCATTCCAATCTATAACGAGGTTGACAACCTCGCAAACTTGGTAAACGCTGTCTCAGAAGCTTTAAATCAAGAATCATATGCCTACGAAATTATTTGCATTGATGACGGCTCCCAAGATGGGTCTACTGAACTGCTGTCCCAGTTGGCTAGTACTCAGAAGAATCTAAGGGCGATTATTTTTCGCCGAAACTATGGTCAAACGGCAGCCATGGCAGCAGGGTTTGCCCATGCTCAAGGTCGAGTCATTGTCACCCTGGATGGAGATTTACAAAACGATCCGAGAGATATCCCCCAGCTGTTGAATAAGATAGCGGAAGGCTATGACTTGGTAAGTGGATGGCGGAAGCAACGACAGGATGCCGCTTTAACTCGCTTGCTCCCTTCCAAAATCGCCAACTGGTTAATTGGTAAGGTGACTGACGTCAAACTACATGATTATGGCTGCTCGCTTAAAGCCTATCGAGCTGAGTTGGTGGCAGACATGAATCTCTACGGAGAACTTCACCGCTTTTTACCCGCCCTCGCCTTTATCGAAGGGGCCAGAATCACGGAAATTCCTGTTCGCCATCACCCTCGTCGCCACGGTCAAAGTAAGTATGGCTTGGGCAGAACCTTTAGGGTAATGATGGACCTGCTCACCGTATCGTTCATGAAAACCTTTTTAACACGCCCCATGCACGTATTTGGAGTGTTAGGGATGATGTCTCTATCAGCAGGTTCATTCCTGGGTATTTATCTATTCTTCTTGAGGATTATATTGAGGCAATCGATTGGAGGTCGTCCTCTCCTGATGTTGGCTGTTGTATTATTCCTAGCAGGAATTCAGCTTTTCTGTTTTGGCCTGTTATCAGAACTGTCGATGCGGACATATCATGAGTCCCAGAACAAGCCCATTTATCGGATTCGAGACAGATTTGGTTTTCAGCGGGTTGACCAGTAACCTCCCACCGCACTGACTTCTAAATGTTTTTCCTCTCCTGGATTTCCTGACTTGAGCTGAACGTTTATCTGAATTTCTAAGCTTTCAAAAAAATGTTGAATAATCAAGTATTCAAACCCCAACGTATCTGGCTCCCGATTTTATTAATATTGCTGTTATCGGCGGGCTTGAACTTTTACAAGATCGGGGTAGAAAGCCTCTGGAATGAAGAGCTGTACAGCGTTCATGATGCACTGGTCTTAAAACTAACACCGTCTGGTTTACTGGATAGACTTATTCGAATTCGCCCGCTTTACTACATCATTTTAAGATTTTGGATGATGGTTAGCGAGAGTGATGTCTGGCTACGCAGTTTCTCTGCTTTGTGTGGGCTTGGCAATGTTTTTCTGACCTATCGTCTGGGTCGCAAAATCGCTGGAGAACAGGTGGGGTGGGTGGCAGCACTTCTTTTAGCCCTCTCTCCCATGTTTATTTATTTTGCCCAAATGGTGCGGATGTATGCGCTTGCGATGGGGTTGGGCCTGTTGGGCAGTTTGGCACTGACCTATGCACTTGAGACATCAAAAGCAAAGTACTTGGGCGGGTGGGCCATCTGTCGTGTCCTGGTGTTTTTAACAGCCCCTTTGAATGCAACGCTGTTGATTCCAGATACTATCTTATTTATCATCAAATTTCGTCAGAAACCGCAAAAGCTAATTGTGTTTGGCAAATGGCTTGTCTTGATTACCCTGGCCTGTGTACCGTCTGCTTTTCATCTGATTGTAGAAACCCTGCCGTTTTTAAAGCAGGCGCTAAATGTGACCGACAAGGTGGACGCGTCCGGTTCAGTTGCTTCACCGCCGAGTCCAGGCGAAGTTATCCGAAAATTCAAGAAGTTTACCGCGTTTCCTTTCCCGTCAACCTCAGGTTTGATGAGCCTGCTGCTCCAGATTTATACGGTTGTACTGATAGCACTCACAGGGCTAGGGTTCTATAAAAATCGCGCGTCTAGTCGGCTTTTATGGGTTGCCGCCTGGACTTTTATCCCCTGGATGGTTCATGCGACGGTTTCTAAAACCATGTTGTTTGATCGCTACATTTTGTACACGATGCCTTACCTGTTGATTTTAGTCGCGGCGGGTTTGGTGAGGGTTTGGAAGATGCACCGGATAACTGCGGCTGTAATTGCGATCGCATATGCGATCGCAATTACAGCTGGGATTAGCCGTTATTACACGGTCCAAGATCGTCAAGACTGGCGAGGGTTAACCACATTCATCGGCCAAAATGCACAACCCGGTGATGTCATCCTCCTATCCATAGATTCCCCCAAGATGCCCAAGGCTTTAGAACATTATTACAAAGGCGATATCCCCATTGAGAGAATCATCGGCATCTGTTCAACTCCTGATGTCGACAAAGCAGAGGCCACCCTGGCCCTTAACCAGCTGCCGTCTGTCAAAGCGAACATTTGGCTGGTCTGCAGCTCTGGTTTCGATGAAAAAGTTTTCCCAGAGGTTTTAGGAGACCGTCTGAGCTTAGAAGCCCATTGGCAATTTGTGAATGAGGTCTTCTATCGGCAAGAAGACTATATGAATCTATTCAAAGTGACCCCCAAATAAGTTAGATAGCTGAATACCCGCAGAAACGATTGACTGAATCAATTGAATCTAATTAATTGCTATGGGTAGTGGGTAGTGGCTAATGGGTGGTGGGTAATAGGTTCTTCTTTCCTCGTGTCCCCGCGTCTCCCCATCTCCGCGTCTCCCCATCTCCGCGTCTCATTTTCTCACCGTCCCCACCTTGCTCCTGCTCCCCCTGCTTCTCGCTAAGGTAAACTTGATTCGGCAATTGTCCACTTGGTCACCGTCTCAACGGGGGGATTCCTTGGTCACTTCACCATCATCTAATTCACCGTCATCCAAATCGTCCCAGCCTGCGGCTATTTTTTCGTCTCGGGAGTATGCTTTTGCTCTGGCAATTGTGCTGATCATTAGCTGGTTAGCATTTGGGTGGCGGGTCGCCAGCACCAGCCTGGTGGATGAAACGGAGCCACTGTTTGCCGAGGCCGCCCGTGGCATGTATCAAACCGGGGATTGGATTACGCCCTACTTTAACGGGGAGACCCGGTTTGATAAGCCGCCATTGGTCTATTGGTTTATGGCTATTGGGTTTCACCTATTTGGGGTGAGTGAGTGGACGGTGCGGCTGCCGTCGGTCTTGGCGGCTAGCAGTTTAACCGGGCTAGGCTTTTATACCCTGCGACGGTTTGGGTTTCCCCGACCTCAGGGGGCATGGCAACCTAACTTCAGAACGTTTTGGATTGCGGCAATTGTTGGGTCAGCTGCGATCGCACTCCACCCTGAGACCATTGTCTGGGCTCGCATTGGGGTCTCTGATATGCTGCTATCGGGCTGTATCGGGGCGGCATTGCTGTCCTTTTTCATCGGCTATGCCCAGCCCGAATCGCCTCGACGCCAGGCCCGCTGGTATATCACCTTTTATGTCTTTATGGCCCTGGCGGTGCTGGATAAGGGGCCGGTGGGGGTGGTGTTACCGGGGCTAACGGTGATAGTCTTTGCGGTCTATGTTGGCAAAGTCCGCGAGCTGCTGCGAGAGATTCAGCTGGTCAAAGGGAGCCTATTGTTTGGGGTGATCGCGGTCCCCTGGTTCGTGCTGGTGATTAGGGCAAACGGCCAGGCCTACATCGATTCGTTTTTTGGATACCACAACTTTGACCGCTTTACCGATGTGGTAAACGGCCATGCTGCCCCCTGGTTTTTCTATTTTTTAGTTGTCTTGATCGGGTTCTTGCCCTGGTCGCCGTTTTTGCCCTATGCCATTGGGCGGCTGCAGTTTTGGAAAATCGGCCTGTGGCGACGACAGCCCCGCAGCCATCACCTGGGCATTTTTGCCCTGAGCTGGTTTGCCACTATTTTTGTGTTTTTCACCGTGGCGGTGACAAAACTCCCTAGCTATGTCCTGCCTTTGATGCCAGCAGCGGGTCTCCTCATCGGTTTGCTGTGGAGCGAACGGTTAACCCTGCCGACGGATGCTAACCACAAACCCGACTGGGGCTTTTGGCTCAGTGTGGGTTTCAATATTGTGATTTTCGCCGTGCTGGCCTGGGCCGTGCATTAC
>JBCCRZ010000446.1:0-5512 GCA_039200855.1 Cyanobacteria bacterium P01_D01_bin.44
CCCGGTTTCTAGATTTCTGAGATCCAAGAATGGACGGTCACCCTGGTCGGTGGCACCGCTGCCACTAAAATAGACCGCATTGCCCTGTTGCCGCAGCACCTGGCGACCGTTTGGCAGCATACGAAACAGTGGATAGCCAGGCTCGCCGTAGCGATCGTCCTCATTGAGATCGAACCACAGCCGCGACGTCCCTTTGTCTACGTCTAGTAACCAAACGTAGCGCCAGCGGCGTATCCGCTCCCGCTGGGTGAGCATGAGCGTAGCCCCCTCAGCACTCCAGGCATTTCGCCAGGGCTGGAGCCGGTGCTCAGCTTGAAAAACAACTTGGGGCGCTGTTGTGAAGGGGGCCTCTAAACACATCAGCTGGTCTCGATGGGGGACTTTCGCCACCGGATCGCCACCGTCCAGGGCTTCTACCCAGAAGAGCGTATGGGGTGCAGTGGGTCGCCATGTCACCGAGCGTGGCCCGGTGGGCACACCCTGGGGAGGCACCTGATCAGCGACGGGGAGTGACGCAAGGGTTGCGACAACTTGGCCTTGAGTGTTCCAGACCTCAATCTCGCTTGCGAAGCGTCGCCAGGTGACCTCGTGAGACCAGGGGCCAACTAAACGCTTGATGAGAAGATACTCTCCGGATGGTGAGAACTGCGCCTCGGTGTATGGGGCTGGTGCCCCGATGACCTTTACCTGGTGAGTTATCGGGTTGACAATCACCAGCTCGGAGATAGTGTAGTACTCGAAGAGAGCATCGTCATAAGCTGTCTCGAGCAGGTTGCGGGCCTCGTAAGTAGATCGGGCCGACGCCCCGATCCCTTCGAGGATATCTGGCCCCATTGGAATCGTCGGCGGCTTAGGCACTGACCCGCGCTGAGGAATACGGCGAGCCAGCAGACGGGTCTGATCGGGGAGCCAGCTAACCGCATTGCCCATCAGTGGATTAAGGGCTATCCCCTCGATTTTCTCCATGTCGCCCTGCACCGAGCCAATCCACAGACCGATGTGATCGGAATGCCTGACCGTGAGTGCAAAGCGTTGGCTATCAGCAGCCCATCCTACGTCGTAAATCTCAACATCTGCAGGCAGATCGAGGCGTGTTGTGATGCTGTCCTCGACCCGCACTAAGCGAGGAGAGGTTCCCCCATGTCGGCCATGCTGACCGTTAATGGCAGGATTAACTCGAATGCCAGCCAGCTTGTGCATCGGTGCGGCCAGTTCGGATAGGGGGGGATAGAGTACCTGATCAGCAAGGAGCATATACTCACCACTGGGTGCCGTCCACGCTTGAGGAAACTGCTGAGCGTGCATTATCTCCAGCACTTCTGCGGGGGGAGTCTGCCACTTAGATGCTGGCTTAGAGTTGTCTTCGGATGCCCACGAGTTTGCCGTCATCGTAAATCCTGCCACCGCTTACACAAGTAAGTACGTTATCGTAATCTACATAAAAGATAAAGTTGAGCTAACTCACAACGCAATCTGCTTCAATTTCCACCAACCAATCTTCTTTGATAAATCGGGACACCTCTACAAACGTACAAGCAGGGCGGATATCAGCAAAGAATTCCCCATGGGCCTTAGCCGCTTCCTCCCATCTTGAAATGTCTATGAGCATTACCCTTGTCCGAATAACATCATCTAACTTTCCACCCGCCTCTTTGATGGCTTTGTGAACAATCTCTAAACACCGACGAGTCTGACCATAGACATCGCCTGGACAAGCAGTCGCACCATCAGCGTTAATGGGGGCTGTGCCTGCGACTGAGATCAGGTCTCCAATACGCGATGCTCTAGAAAAACCAATGGGTCGCTCCATGGGAGAACCGGAAGAAATATTTTTTCTTACCATGTATAAACCAAGGGTTCGCTTCAAAAGTTAGAAGATGTCTTAAGCAGATAGTAGTAAGCACTATCATAGACTTTGTCATACCATTTCCAATTACCTGCAACTATTTTCTCACGGATAAATCCTGCTTTTTCCAGGACACGATATGAGGGGATATTATGCAGCGTAACCCCTGCCTCAATGCGCTCAACATCTGTAGAACGAAACAACCAATCTATTATCGCGAGTAATACCTCCGTTGCATAACCCTGATTGTGTTCCTTAAAATCGAGAAAATATCCAATCCGACATACGCTAGTCTCTAAATCGGAGTATTCGGCTTCAAAGCAAACTTCAAAGAGCCCAATCGCTTGCCCTTGTTTTCGTATGACCCAGATTAAGTTGGTGGGGTCATGGTAGCTCGGCTCTAGCCAAGCCTTGACATCCTCAATACTGCAAGCAACATACTGAAAGTCTTCGATGCTTCGTCTCTCTTTAGCTATATCGTAAATAGCTTGCATATCAGCGAGGGTCAGGGGGGTGAGCGTCAGTCTTTTGGTGTCAAGTTTTGTGACCATATTTTCAAGCAATTTTCGACGTAGTCGACGAATCGCAGAATGAGCTGGGCGGGTGAGTATGAGAGTGCAGAGCCACCTACTGTATCAGCAATGAGAAATGGAAACAACATTTCGCGAAGTTCATCCATCGATTTTTACCGAGGCCAATGATATGTTTGCAGCGTGTAGTCGCATAGCGATTTGCTTGAGCGGCCTCAAACAGTCTTATTAAGACAATAGACTCTTCCCAAAGTCCGCTCCAAGTAATTTGTTATATGGCAATCACAACAGCCCTTCACGTTCAAGAACACTACGAATATCCTCAAAACAGGCTTTAATATTCCCGGGTGGAAACTTAATGTAACCAAGGCCATCAACATTTGAAAAGTTCTCACAGCCTTCTTCCAGCAGAATAATTGCGCGTGTAAAACCTAAACGCCCCTGAAAAAGCCCAGCTTCATGTATAACATTCATTCTTGCACGGAGCTTACCATCACTCTGTTCATCTTCGGCAGTCATTATCAGAAATGCGATCGCTGCATTATCTAGCATCTGAGATAAACGCGTAGTATTAGTGAGTCCGGCAATTGGGACTCGATTAAATTCATCCCAAGGTAATTTCAATCGGTCACTGATGAAATCCTTGAGGTCTCTCCAAAGAGGTGAACGTCCGTGTCCAATGAAGACATGTGTGCTTGGTTGAGATGAGTGCATATAAGCGCGAGATTTATTAGTTAAGTGTAATGAGAGTCTAGTTATGATCTTCTTTAAGCCTTTGGTCGCTTCAGGAGATGAATGAATGGCCATCAACTGTGCCTGAAGATAAAAATGTGGTGGAGTATGAAACCCAGACTGTATAGCAATCATATCGCGGGACAGGAATTGCCCACTGGGTCGCAGATAATCAACACATTGTTTTGTTGACAATACTTTACAGTCTTCGGCTTCTTCCTTTAGACGCTTTAGATATTCATCTTCCTCATTAACTAGGCAGGAAAAAATTATTGATATCAGTTCCTCTCGCAAATCAGGGATCACTTTATTTATGTCACTCGCTAGTTCCTCCAGTTGTTCTAAAGAAGGGTTCTTTGAGGTTGATTTTAGGGCATCGTAAACAGTATCGAAATCATATTCTCTCCATTCACCTACAGTATCGTTAGAGTATCTGGATGAAAACCCCCATTCTTGACTAAATCTTGCTCCGGGAGGAACTGGCTTTAGTTGATCGTAATATATGCGTGAATGGTAGCCGAGCCACGAACCAGACCAAGACTTACCTGCATCATTCACTGCTTTTTGTAATATCACTATTGCCTGAACTACAGCAGTATCCTCAAATCGTGCAGCTAATTCAGAGCAAGTAGATTTGAGGCGGTCAAGCGAATCTCTGAAATCATCCATTGAGTGCTACACGTAATTTAGATTTGCCATATAACTATATATTCAACGTCAGATCTGAATATTCAACGTCAGATCTGACATATAAATCCCGAAAGCCAGAATCTTATACGTCACTTTTGCCAGATAAAACCTTGATCTACAGAACTTATACGTCATAAATGGCAGATAAATCCCAAAAACCAGGAGCTTATGCATCACTTTTGACAGTTAAGCATAGGAAATGGGGGGCTTATGCGTCACTTTTGACAGTTAAGCATCCACCTGGGAGAGTTATACGGGTATATCATTCTTCAGAATGATTTAACACGCAGTCGGTAAAGTTGCAGGCTCACAGCGCAACTTTACTGGCCATGCCTTCAAGAGCTGACTCAATCCCTATCGCTGTCAAGAGTTGTTTAGACTTGGTTACCCAACCAAAGATCACCTGGGTCATCTCCACCGTCACCCGATGAAACTCAGGCACCAGCGACGCGCAGCAATCTTCTAATAACAAACACTCATACCCCAGATCATTGGCCGTCCGCAAAGTCGTATGTACGCAGCATTCTGTGGTCACGCCAGTGAGTAACAATTGCCGAATGCCTCGCTGTCGCAAAATCAAATCCAGATCCGTTGCGATAAAGGCCCCCTTACCAGGTTTATCCAATACGATCTCGCCCGATATCGGCTGTAGCTCGTCCACAAAATCGTGACTCTTGGACCCTCGGGTCAAAAATCGACCCATCGGCCCCTCGCTGCCGATCTCGGCATTTTGGCGCTTTGATCGAGCCAACTTATGGGATGGGCAATCGCTCAAATCAGGACGATGCCCCTCTCGGGTATGGATAATCGTCACCGGGGTTTGCCGTAATGCTGCCAACAAGGCTTTCAAAGGCTGGATAGATTGCCGAGTCAGGCTGACATCAAACCCCTTACCATCGGCCCAACCGCCAGGGGTGCAAAAGTCATTTTGCATGTCGATCACCAGCAGGGCAGTGTGCGCCAGGTTGAGTGTCAAGGGATAGGGCTGGGCCGGAACGGTGATTGGGGTAGTTTGTATCATCTCAGGAAAATACCGTGAGTCGCTTTGTTGGTGAGTGCGCTGCATTGGTGAGGTGGTGAGATGGTGAGTGCGCTTTGCTGGTGAGGAGGTTATTTTTTCTTTTGGAGGGAGTTAATTAGTGCTTTGAGCATTCTGCCTGTAGAAGCACATTTCATTAGAATGGGTTTGGTTTGATCGGGTGTAACGATTCCTATGCGGGCTGTCAAAATTAGATGGGTCTCGAGTTCTTTGAGAGAGCCTTGGGCAATTCGCAAAAAACGAATGAATTCTTGACGGCTTTCCCGTCCGTAGCCCTCCGCTATATTCGCTGGGATTGAGACAGAAGCTCGACGAATTTGTGAGGTAAGTCCATAAAGTTCTTCCTTGGGAAACGTACTCGTCAGGTGATAGGAATCCTCAGCCAGGGTCATCCCTATCTGCCAAACCTCTAGATCTTGATAAGACCGAACTTTCATCCTGGCATCCGTCACTACAGACACACAGGATTCCCACTCTCACCCCTTCACCACCTCACCATCTCACCATCTCACTACCTCACCCTTCCTGCACCTTAAAAAAATCCAGCAAAAACAGCGCATAGATTTTGGTCGCCGCGACGACTTTCTCCATGTCGATAAACTCATTTACCGGAGGCCAACCATCCTCCCCAGGGCCAAAGGTAATCGACGGAATTCCACTGTGGGAAAAGCGCAA
>JBCCRZ010000447.1:0-5511 GCA_039200855.1 Cyanobacteria bacterium P01_D01_bin.44
GTCGACCGGGCAAAAGCCGCTGCAGCAAAAGGCCCGTGCCCAGACCCAGCGCAAAAAATACGAACGCTTGTTCAACCATCATTGATCCTACAAGGGGCTCAGTTCAGAATACCGTAGGTTTTCAAATGCAACCGGAAGGATTCATGTCCGACGCAGCTTTGAGTTGACAGCAATCCTCACCTATCTCAATCGCCTTCGTCCAACCAACGACTCAGCCCATCCAAGCTCCAAATCCCCGCTGGACAGGTGCCCAAGGGGCAGGGTAAGTCAGCCCCTAAAGCTGCACCGCGCCCTGACGAATAATTTCCCATCCCTGCTGAGCCCACCTCGCCACCGTTGAGGGCATCCCCGACACGTCACCTTGATCCACATCTGCCCAGGTCGCCGTGGGCGGTAACCCAGCCAATGCCTCAGTTTTGACCTGCTCTAGCGCCTCGTCTGAGAGCATCACCACCGCCGGAAACTGGGCGGCAATCTCTGCCTGGGTTTGCAGAGGCGGCTGCCCCGACAGGTTAGCGCTGGTGGTGGCCAGCGGCCCGGTAAACCCAAGCAGGTGTCTGGCAATGGGCTGATTGGGCACTCGCACCCCAATCGTACCTGGGGTTTGTGAATTGATCGCAGTCGGCACCCGCTCGCTGGCGGGCAGCACCAGGGTCAGCTGCCCCGGCCAATACCGCTCAGCCGTTTGCCGCCACACCAACCAATCGGCATCGCCCCCTTGCACATAGGGCCACAAATCATCCGCATCGGCCCCCATCAGAATCAACGGCTTGGTGCGATCGCGTTGCTTTAGCTGATAAATCAGATCGCTAGCCCCAGGCCGACAGGCCACCGCAGGCACCGTATCGGTGGGGAAACTAACCACGGTCTTACCAGAGCAGGCAGCGGCGATGAATTCGGGGAGGGAGAGGAGGGGCATGGGGGTGGGGGGTGGGTAAATGGTTAGAGGGTGGGGGTGGTGAGTAAGAGATGGGGGAGATGGGGAGGGTAGAGAATTAGAACCTCAAACTTCCCTTCCCTATCTACCCTATCTTCCCCATCTTCTCTCCAGCCTCTACCCTTTATTCGGCAACAAATAAATCGCCCCCGACACCCACGTCAACGCCACCGCCAGCCAAAATAAGCTAATCGCCAGGAGGGGAGCCTGAGCGGCCAAAGGGGAGAGGAGCAGTGCGATCGCACCGATCTGCACCACTGTTTTTGCCTTACCCCAGAGATTTGCCCCTGGCACACTGCCCTGCTGCATCGTCGGGCTCACCCGCCAGCCAGCGATGGTCAACTCCCGCGCCAAAATCAGAAAGACACCCCAGGCGGGCACCTGCCCCAGCGCCACCAGCACCATCAGCGGAGCCAGCACCAGTAGCTTATCCACCAGCGGGTCTAAAAATTTGCCCAACTCTGTTACCTGATTAAGCCGCCGCGCCAGGTAGCCATCCAGCCAATCCGTCCCCGCCGCGATCAGAAAAACGCCCGTTGCCAGCCATCGCCGCCCATCGGTGGGGTCAGCCAGGAGGATAAACACAACAGGGATGCCAATCAGGCGAGAGACGGTGATCCAGGTAGGGAGGTTCATGATCAAAAACTAATCGTTCGTTCCCCATAGCTGGGCGGCTCCACATGAATCGTCACACGGGCGGGGCCAAATTCTGCCTCTAGCCGGTCTTCAACCTGCTCAGTGATATCGTGGGCGGCTTTTACATCCTGGGGTTCAACAATCAGGTGCATGTCAATAAACACCTGTCGCCCCAGCAGCCCTCGGGAGGCGATATTGTGACAATTCACCACACCGGGCACCGCCATCACCACCTTGTGAATGGCTTCGGGGGCAATGGCCATTTCATCCACGAGCCAGGGTAAATTGGCCGAGAGCACCACCCAGCCGCTGTGTAAGACCAAAATCGCCACCGGAAAGGCCATCACCACATCCAGCCATTGCCAGCCCTGCCAAATCCCCACCAGGCCACCGAGGACTGCGATGGTAATCCAGATATCGCTCATCGTATGGTGGGCATCTGCGAGCAAGATTTTGCTCCCCAGTTGCAGCCCCACTCGTCTTTCATAAAAGGCCACAACGATATTAATGCCTAGGACCAACAGCATGATCCACAGGGCGCTCGCCGTCATCGTCACCGGCTCACCCCCCATAAAAATCCGTTCGACCGCGCCCCTTAAAATTTCAAAGCAGGCGATACATAAAAAGCCAGCGACCCCCAACGTGCCAACCGCCTCATATTTTTGATGACCATAGGGATGATCGCGATCGGGCTCGGGGGAGGCCAGTTGATTAGTCACCAACCCCAGGACGTTATTGGCACTGTCAGTCACACTGTGCAAAGCATCTGCAATTAAGCTCAAAGAGCCTGTCCACCAGCCCACCACCCCTTTGAGTACCACCACCAGCAGATTTAAGGCCAGGGTCACCAGCAAGACACGACGCACCTCCCCTCGATAGTCGGCCCCAGCCGGACTTTGGGCAGGCTTCACTGGAAACTTGGCGGAAGAACTCGGCTTAATCAAAGGATTATAAAGGTCAACAAGTTAAAAGATTTAAACGGAATGGGGGGTGGCGACCAGCCTCTTTAAATTAAGGCAAGATAGGCAGAGCTGGAGAAGATTTTCAATGATTTGTATTGCACTAAACCCCAAATTTGGGTATACCGTAGACGTCATGTTCTGAGAAATTTCCTGGGCAAATAGCTGACATGGGCGAGTTTGAAGCCGTTTTTCCATTAAAGGCTATGATCTTCCAGCTGTTGTTTTTGCTGGTTGCGATCGCACTAGAGGCCGGTGTCATCCGCCAGCGGCTGCAACTGGGCTATCAGGCTAGTGTGCAATATGCTGCAGTCATCAATCTGCTAGCCACAGTCGTCGGGTGGCTCACCTTCTTGGGCATCGAGCCTTTGGTAAATTCAAGACTGCGGATGCAAATCATCAGCTACGTCCTCTTTAATCGGTTTCTGAATAATACGCTGAGGCCCCAGATGGGGTGGATTATCCTTATTTCGGGGTTGGCAGCCTTTTTTATCACGCTGCTGATCAAAATTAAAGGGTTAGAGCTGATGATGCGCATCACCAATAACTGGGAGATGCCAGAGAAACCTAAAAACCTATCTCGCGAAGAAAAATACGCCCTCGCCCGCACCGGTCAAGGTCTCGCCCAAAAAGCCTCCTCCCAGTTTGTGACCGCTGTTTTGCAGGCCAACGCCCTCAGCTTCAGCGTGATCTTTGTATTGCTGGTTTTGCGACACTATTCTGAGGGGGGTGTCTAATGTTAGATATTCTGAAAGACGCCTTTACTCAACTGCGCGATCTACTCAAGCCGCCAAAATATTTTGCCTGGCAGACATTGCTTTTGCTGAGTTTATTTTCATGGCTGCTAGCGCTGGTGGCAGACGCAGTCGAGGTCCAACGTCTGACCGTCAATATATTAAGTACCTGTAGCTGGCTATTTTTATCCATCGCGATCTGGTGGGCCCTGGCCAAAAATCCAGTCTTCATCCCAAATACCCTCATCAACATTAGCCCCTGGATTACGGGCGTTATTTTTTGTGTCTTTCTCTTTAACCCATGGACCGAAGACCGCTTTCGTCTGGCTTTAATCAGCTGGCCCATCGTCTCTACGTTGATTGCAGGATCACCTCAGTTTGTTGATCGAAACTGGAAGCAATTTAAGCAACCTAAAAAAGAAGTGCGGCAGTCCCTCGCCATGATGCTTTTGATCAACCTGCTGCTCACCAGTTGGCTGATCTTTTTCTTTCGGGTTCAGAGTTGGCTAGATAGCTATCCCAGTCTTTTAGTAGATGACTTTAGCCGCAGCAATTTTGTAGCGCGGCTTGAGTCTGACCAAACTTACTTTTCCCAGGGCACTCTCCTCCTCGAAGATGCGGCCCTGACCCTAGAACAAGAACTCGAAGGGCTCCCCTGGCCCCAGGTAGAACGCTGGCTAATCAATATCGACGAGGGCATTCGCACCCTGGCAAACAGTGTCGACATTACTGCCCCCGCCGAGCGCGTCTTTTGGAGCCTCAATGCGCCGCTCCCCGAACAAGACGCCGACGGCTATCGGTTGCGACTACGGGCCAACTGGCTCGGTCCAACCTCTAAGGAAAATGGATATTACCTAGAAAAGGTGTGCCAGATCGCACCGCGCAGTCAACCCCAAGTGATCGAGTCTGGCCCTGACCCTAACCAATCTTCGACCGTCAAAAGGCAACTGACCGACCTTGCTAGGGTAGACTGTGCTTCAGGCCCACCCACTATGACGTGGGTAGACGCCCCTGTCGAAAGCTAATTCAAGGCCCCAGTCTCAGACCCTAGAACACCATGCATCTGGCTCGAGTATTTGTCATTGCACGCAATGTTTTTTTAGAAGTCATTCGCGATCGCATTCTCTACCTAATCGCCCTGTTTAGCGGGCTGATGGTCCTTGCCGTTGTCCTCCTGCCCGAGGTCGCTGCCGGCACCGAAGACAAAATCATCCTTGATGTAGGATTAGCCGCCATTAACCTACTGGCCCTGGTCGTCGCCGTCTTTGTCGGCACCGGTCTAATCAATAAAGAAATCGAAAAAAAGACCGTCCTGGTACTGATCTCAAAACCCATCAGCCGGTTCGAATTTATCTTTGGCAAACACCTTGGCCTCTGTGCAGTCATGGCTGTGCTGATCGCCGCCCTGTCAGCCGTTTTTCTGGGGATTCTATCGTTCAAGGGCATTCCTTTCCCCCTCGATAGCCTGCTGATTGCCATCGGCTTCATGTTTTTAGAAATGACCTTGCTGATCGCCGTCGCCATTTTGTTCGGCGTCTTCACCAGCTCACTTCTGGCAACATTGTTAACCTTTGCCGTTTATCTAGTGGGCCACCTCAGCCAAGACATTGTCAAACTGGGCAAACTTGCCGAGAACGAACGCTTTCAGCAAATCGCCAACAGCATGTATCTGGTCCTACCCGACCTGGAACGATTGAACTTTAAAAACGAAGCCATCTACGGCATCACCCTCCTACCCGACGTGGGTGAGCTGTTGCTGAACGTACTCTATGCAGTGGTGTATACGCTGCTGTTATTGATCATTTCGGTGAGCATTTTTGCCAGACGACAGTTTTAGGGAGTAGAGGGTAGTGGGTAGAGGGTAATGGGTAATGGGTAATGGGTAATGGGTAATGGGTGATTTGACCGCGATCGGTCAATTGCGAATATCTTGCACTGGGCACACCTCGTGAGGCCCCCACGGGATGACCGGCTAATGATAAAAGTCCTGAATTGGGACAGGCAAAAGGCCAACCCCCACCTCCCCGCGTCCCCGCGTCCCCGCGTCTCCCCTGCTCTCCCTGCCTCCCCTGCTCCCCTGCTCCCCCATCTCCCCCGCTCCTACACCCAAACGCTAAAATCAAATCATCCACTCTCCACCCTCCACCCTCCCCCCTCCCCATGCCCACCGACAAACTCACCCACCTCAAGGCCCTCTTCGCCGAGATGGACCGGGCCTTGATCGCCTACTCCGGCGGCATTGATA
>JBCCRZ010000448.1:0-5511 GCA_039200855.1 Cyanobacteria bacterium P01_D01_bin.44
GGGTCTTTCCAGTTTCAAATATTCTCGTTTGGCGGCCAGTAAAAGATGTTTCATCATCACAGGTTCATCCGCATCGGCAGCAATAAAGGCCGCGTTGAGTGCAATGTTGCGAATGTTGCCGCCTGCAATGCTGAGTTTAGCCAGACGCTCATAGACCAGCCCTTTGGTGGGGGTATCTGCAGGAAACACCCGCCGCCAGATTTCGGTGCGCTGTTTAGCATCAGGGAAGGGGAACTGAACGACGAAGCGGAGGCGACGCAGAAAGGCTTGATCCATCGAATTTTTCAAATTCGTGGTGAGAATCGCCAGCCCTCGATAGGATTCCATGCGCTGTAAGAGATAGCTGACTTCCATGTTGGCGTAGCGATCTTTGGAGTCACTCACATCACTACGCTTGCCAAATAGCGCGTCGGCTTCGTCAAACAGCAAAATCACCCCGCCGCCTTCGGCGGCGTCAAAAATGCGGCGCAGATTTTTCTCGGTTTCACCAATGTATTTACTCACGACGGCGCTCAGGTCAATCCGATAGAGGTCGAGATTGAGGTCTTGTGAGATGACTTCGGCGGCGGTGGTTTTACCTGTACCACTGGCTCCGCTAAACAGAGCACTAATGCCGAGCCCCCGACCACTTTTGCCGCCAAAGCCCCAGGCTTCGTACACGCGGGCACGCTGGGCGACGTGGGCCGAGATTTCTTGAATGATGTGTTGCTCTTTTTCGGGTAATACCAGGCTGTCCCAGGTGGCACGAGCCTCGATGCGTTGGGCTAGCTCGTCCAGACGAGGGCGGGCCTGGGCGCGACACAGATTCCATAGTGGCTCAGGGGTGTCGGCATTCTGACTTTGAAGGCAGATGGTATGAATAGCGCTGGGGCTGAGGTTGAATTGAGAGACTAAGGTGCTAATCGGCTTGCCCCAATCATCGGCGCGATCGCCCAGGCCCGTTTGCCAGAGATGACGTTGTTCGGCAGGGGTGGGGTGAGTCACGTCCAGGGAGACAATCGGGCGCTGACGCTGACGGCGACGATCGCGACTGGTGATGATTAGGGGCAGGTTAACGGTGTCGATGAAGGTTGCGATCGCACCTCTTCGCTCTGCCCCCTCAGTCTCTAAATCCTCACAGTTGAGCAGTATCGCCGGACTGCTCAGGCTGTACTCCCGCTCACACAGCGTTGTCAAGGTTTTGAGCTGTTGCCAGTCTGTCGGCAGCGCTTCAGCAGGCAACTCCTGTAGGGAGATGCCCAGCCGACGACAGGTTTCTAAGGCCACCGTTCTGAGGCTAGCACCATCATCTCCAATCAGCTGAATAACAGGTAGAGGGCTACCGGGCACCCGCTGGGTCCAGGTGCTTTCTATTTGCCCAATCAGATGCTCGTGGGACGGCACCAGTCGCCCAGTCGAGTGGACAGATCTCATCAGCGTCTGCAATCGCTGGTCGAGATACTGCACCCCTGTCAAGTAGTGCAAAACCCGCTCGTCGATGCGAAGGGGGCTGCTCACCAGCGCATTGCCACCTCCCACTTCGATCAGCTGCCAGCGGCGCAGTGCCGCACTCGGGGTTAAGACTTCCCAGGTGGCACTTTCAAATAGGCTCAGCGCTAGGCCCAGGGTCGGATAGGCGTTGCCGCTAGCAGCCCGACACAGCTCAGGCCAGTGACCATCTAGCTCCATCCCAGCACACAGTAGAAGGATATTGCGCTCAAAGACATTCAATCCAAAATGGCGACCTAACGATTCTAAGGCAAAGGGCTGTCTATCAGAGCTGCTGTCCAGAATATCGTCGGTGGAAGTGTCGCTTAAAACACCTACGGTCTCACCGTTAGGATCGGACCGCTGCACGAGGGCCTGACGAACCTGGGCCAGTGACTGACTGAGGAACTGTTGATTGGCACTATGCCAACTCTGAGCGGACGTGGGACGAGGCAGTGCGGCTGTCATGACTTTAACGGTCAGTATCTTGAAGCAAATCTTGCAAATACTGAATTGCCTCAGTGGGAGATAACAAAATAAACTCGCCATCGCGGAGCAACTCATACCGTCCGCCGCGATGGCCGTGGGCTGAAATCAGTTTTTTATCAACCGCTTGACTAGCCAAATTAT
Source organism: Cyanobacteria bacterium P01_D01_bin.44 (assembly GCA_039200855.1). Taxonomy (GTDB): domain Bacteria; phylum Cyanobacteriota; class Cyanobacteriia; order Phormidesmidales; family Phormidesmidaceae; genus SIO4C1. Next base: position 2,098 of record JBCCRZ010000448.1, read on the forward strand.
GGAGTTGATTGGCGCTGATGCTTTCAAGTTCGAGGTTCATACGATTTTTTAGGGTTTCAAAGTTGGGTTGATTGTTAGATTCGGAATTTTGATCGGACTCGTGGCTCATAGAGACTCATTCGATGATGACTCTGGGGCTGTTAAACCAGTTAAAGGTTTTGCTGTTGGGGTCGGTATCCACACCCAGCAGACTATCAGCCCCATCAATCTGTAGACGAATCAGGTAATCTCCGGGTTTCACACCGTCAAAGGGAATCACCAGGCTGTTGGCATCAGCTTGACGAGGGGGGGCTTCAAACAGGTAAGTCGTCGGGGTTTCGACCGACCATTCGTTGAGGGCAATGACGACACGCTGCTCAGATCCCACCGAGAGCTGGGTAGAGACCTGCAAAGTACCCGTACGAGGGTCGTCATCGATGCCCTCTACGTCAGCCACCTGCACCGATGTCAAGGTAGGCCGCAGGACAAAGGGGAGGGCATTGGAGATCACGGGCACGACTTGTTTCTGCCTGGAGGCTGTTTGAGCTGTGGCTGTTTGAGCTATGGCTGTTTGAGCTGTGGGTGCTCGGTCAGATGAATAATGAAGCACCTGTGTGGTTTGAATGCCCGCTCGCAAAGCCTTATGAGGAACCTCCTTAAGGGATAAAACAATTTCAGTATATGAAACGGATTGGGGAACAATCTCGGCGGTTCCCACCTTGACAAGGGTACGTTGCCCCCGGAGCTGTTTGCCCAATATTCGGATCGAACTGTCTGCATCAATGGGTGACTGGGCTCCGGTCTGGGCCAAAACCTTCTCAATCATGGGCTGATGGGGGAATGGCATAATGCCCCCAAAGCTTGCTTCCCGCACTGGCAGGGCTCGCTGGGTAGAGGCTTCGCCATCAATCACCACGGCCATCACTTTATAAACCAACGACAGAGAATACGGGGCCTGAAAGAAGGTAGACCAGACTTTAGAAAGCTCATCTGTGTCCATCTCTACCGGATTAATCGTGATCTGCTGGGGCTGGGTGGTCAGATCTGAATCGGTTAAAAAGGCCGCATCTGAAATCGCTCCCTGGATCATATCGGCGGTCAGGACGGTTTTATCACTCAGGGTGCGTACGATACTGCCCAGCAGTCGCTGGGGCTCTAACTCGGTATCATTGCCGTAGGCGCTGAGCATATAGTACAAATCGAGAGATGACTGTCGCCGGACAGGGCCTTTTTTAGAGCGAAAGGCGGCGGTGTCCCCATTGCGCAGGGCGCTGTTGGGGGCTACTTGATATAAGAATAGATTAATCCCTGATTCGGGCGTACTGCTACCAATACTGTTGGGCTTAAGTGTCGTTACCCGGGCACCGTCTACGTCGCGCTGAATCGCGCTCTGCAGCAGTCGTTGCAGAGTAGCGGTTACGGTTGCGATCGCAAGATGGTTACTCATTCAGCGTCCAAATAGTGTTCTCCATATAGTGTTCTCCATGAATGCTCACCTCTAGCAATGCCCAGTTGACCGATTGAAATCAACACAGTTTGATAGATACTCGTATTTCAACCCAAAGCCGACTGTAAGAATGTGAACAGGGATTAACGAGGATTACGTAAGTTTGAATTTTCTTGATAGCAAGGGTTGCTTCTGGGGAAGACAAAACCTAAGGACTTGATTCAAGTAACCCACATCCAGTTTAAAGACTCGAGTTTTGCTCTCTGAGTTTTGTTCTCAAGGTCAAAAGCCAGATCTGGATGTGGCTAAAGTTTATTTTATCTTTCTGATCGAGGGCCAGGTAAAGCTCTCTCTACAGATAGCAACAGCACATCACAGATTAATCCGGATGGAGGAACAGCCAGTATGGCTTTAGATTACTTTGCACCAGGGGTATACGTCGAAGAGGTAGACCGAGGCAGTCGCCCGATTGAAGGCGTCAGCATGAGCGTAGCCGGGTTCGTCGGCTTCACCGAAGATGTTCGCGGCGATGCCGAACTGTTTGAGCCCATGATGATTACCAACTGGGCGCAGTACCTAGAATTTTTTGGTAAACCGGGTTCTGACGGCTTCACGGACTTCGGTGCTTACCTACCCTTTGCGGTACAAGGCTGGTTTATGAACGGCGGCGGTCGCTGCTGGGTCGTGAGCATCGGCACCCAGCTGCCTGGCTCACCTCAACCTCTTGCTTCTGAGACCACAACTAAGCTGATTACCTCCAGCGGCAAACCTTCGCTGTCTTTCTATCTGAAGGCTGCTGACGCAGAAGAGGGCGGCACATTGGCACTCCCCTCAAGCACAGGTCGTTTAACCGTCAGTATTTTAGATGGAGAACCCAAGCCTTTACCTGAGGATGCTGATCCTGATGCCGAGCCTCCTCTCAACAATGGTGAGTACTTCACCCTGATCGTGAGAAACGGTGACGAGATTCTAGAGCGCTACGATCACCTGTCCATGAACCCCGAGGTGGCCCCTGCTCTGGCAGACTATGCCGTTGCCACCCTGGAGCCTTCCGAGTTTGTCGTCATCAAAGATATCTCTCAATCTGGGCAAGCCCTCTCCCGTCGTCCAGCGAATGGGTCTTACGAGATTGTGCCCCCTCCCTACGTGGGTGAGCCCGATCGCTTCAACCGCGATCTCCAGGGTAGCCGCGACGAGCGCACTGGCATCCAGGGCCTATACGAGATTGACGAAGTCTCCATGGTTGCTTGCCCCGATCTGTTGCTCGCCTACGAGAAAGGTCTGATCGATCTAGACCAGGTACACGGCGTCATGGAAATGATGCTGAGTATGTGTGAGAACTCTTTCCCTGGCCCCGCTTACCGGATGGCTGTGATCGATCCCCCGCCCGTCAAACCTGGCAAGAGTCTAGCTCCGGTTGATCCTAGCCGTCAGCGCCCCGCCGACGCAGCCAAGTGGCTAACCACGTTTAACCGTCGTTCTATGTTTGGTGCAACCTATTATCCTTGGATCAAGGTAGCTGACCCGCGTAACGGGGGGCGTCCTAAACTGGTCCCCCCGTCCGGTCACATGATGGGCATCTGGTGCCGCACCGATGAGTCTCGCGGCGTCTTTAAAGCACCCGCGAACGAAACCCCCAGGGGTGTTATCGGTCTGGCCTACGAGACCAACATGCGTGAACAAGAGTTACTTAACCCACTAGGCGTTAACTGCATCCGCAACTTCTCTAGCTACAACCGTGGTCTCAAGGTTTGGGGTGCGCGCACCCTGGTTGAGCCCGACAACGTGCAATGGCGCTATATCAGCGTCCGACGACTGCTCAGCTATGTTGAGAAGTCCATCGAAATCGGCACCCAGTGGGTTGTCTTTGAACCCAACGATGCTGACCTGTGGGCACGGGTCAATCGCACCGTCAGCAATTTCCTGGAGCGGCTGTGGCGCGAAGGCGCTCTGTTCGGCTCATCTCCATCTGAAGCCTTTTACGTGAA
>JBCCRZ010000449.1:0-5498 GCA_039200855.1 Cyanobacteria bacterium P01_D01_bin.44
GAGCTGCTGCAAACCCTCAAAGGGCATCAAAAATGTATCTGGAGTTTGTCCTGGAGTGCCAATGGCCAAATGCTTGCCAGCGGCAGTGATGACCAAAGCATCCGACTATGGAACACGCCGACGGGGAGATGCTTCCGCAGTCTACAGGCCCATCAAAATGCGGTGCGTTCGATCCAGTGGCAGCCTTCCTCTCCAGTCCAATCAGGTGCTTCTGCTGAAAACCGACTCAATCCGTCGCACCGTGAGGCCATCTTAGCGAGCGGTTCTTTTGACCAAACGGTGCGCTTGTGGAGCCCCCGAGCGGATGCCTCTCTTAAAGTTTTGCAGGGATATCGCAATGCGTTTCAGACCCTGGCATGGCACCCCAACGGTCAACTGCTCGCCAGCGGGGGACACGACCGGCTAGTGCGTCTGTGGGAAACTCGCACCGGCAAATGCCGAATGGCCCTGGAGGGGCACACTCGCCCTGTCTGGGCTGTCGCCTGGAGCCGTGACGGTCAAACCCTGGCCAGTAGCGGTGATGATCAGACCATTCGCCTGTGGGATGTACGAACCCAGCAAATGTATGCCACACTACAAGGCCATCAGGGTAGTCTCTGGGGACTCGCGTGGCATCCCCAGGACGCGATTTTAGCCAGTGTTTCCCATGACCAGACGGTAAGACTGTGGAATGTAGAAACGAGGCGCTGTCTCAGTGTTCTAACCGGGCACCAAAACTTTGTTCGGACCGTTGCCTGGAGCCCCGATGGGAAGCTGCTTGCGACTGGCAGCTATGACCAAATGTTGCGACTATGGGACCCTGAAACGGGCCGCTGTTTAAAGGTGCTTGAGGATCCCGACAACTGGGTCTGGCAACTGGCATTCAGCCCCGATGGCAAAACCCTTGCCACGGGGAGTACCAACGGGGATATCAAACTGTGGGAGATGCCCACTGGCAACCCTCTCAAAACGCTAAAAGGGCATCAAAATTCGGTTTGGTCCCTGGCCTGGCGGCCAAATGGTCACACCCTGATCAGCAGCTCCCATGACCAAACCGTTCGCATCTGGCGAGTGGGTGACGGTCAGTGTCTGCATACCCTCGAAGGGCACACCAACTTGATCTGGCGCATGGCGCTTAATCCTGATGGTAGGACCATTGCCAGCTGCGGGTCTGATGAAACGATTCGACTGTGGGATGCGATCGCAGGTACCTGCCTGAATATCCTGCGCCCGATGCGCCCCTATGAAGGCATGAACATCACCCACGTCCGGGGCCTCACCGAAGCCCAGCGGATAAATCTCAGGGCATTAGGTGCCATAGCACCCGCGCTGAGCGATCAGTTTGCCATCAGCGATTCGCCATTAAATAACATCCCATCGTCTGAGAATTCTCTAGTAGGGGCGCAAGGTCATAGCCCTGGGGGTATGGTTCCGCTGCGCTCCACGAGTGCGCCCTTAAGGTCGGAAAGGCTATCCGCCGAGAAATCCCCCCTTACCAGTTCCGAAGAATCTCAGGTTTCTAGCTCGCCAATATCCACCGAGCCACCGCTGGTGATTCGGCTATTGGGCGGCTTGAGCCTGATCTATAACCACGAGGCTATCCACAACATTGGGTCAAGTCGTACCCAGTGGCTCCTTACCTATCTACTACTCCATCGCCATGCCCCTCAATCACGTCAGCAAATTGCCTTCTCACTCTGGCCCGACTCGCTAGACAGTCAGGCCCGCACTAATCTGCGCAAAGAGTTGCACAATCTGCGCCGCCATCTGCCCAACGCCGATGAGTATCTTGAGGTCAATGCCAATGCCCTCGGATGGCGAGCTAACTCACCTTTCTGGCTAGATTCAGCCGCTTTTGAACAAGCGCTTGCCGACGCGGAGACCTGTTCGGATGCCAAAACAGCGCAGCCACATCTGGACCAAGCCGTTTCTCTTTACCAGGGAGACTTGTTGCCTGCGTTCCACGAGGAGTGGATACTGCCGATTCGAGAAAATCTACATCAGCGATTTTTGCAGGCGTTGACACAGCTAGTCGAGGCCTTGAAGCAGCAGGAAAATTATCAAGCTGCCCTCTCCTATGCCGAACAACTATTGCGGTTAGATCCGTTGAGAGAATCGACCTATCGACAGCTGATGCAAATCCATGATCTGAAGTGCGATCGCGCCACAGCACTTCAGGTCTATCACCAATGTATGATCATCCTGCGAGAGGAATTGGGTATCGATCCTAGCCCGGCCACTCAATCACTTTATGAGAAGTTACTGGGCTAAGCTGATGCCAGAAAGCGAGTTTCTTCTCTCGGATGTTTAGTTCCATTAACCCGAGAGAAGAAACCCGATTCCTAGAGGGCCTCAAGCTGCTGATTGAGCTGATCGATTTGCTGTTGTTTAGCGGCATTGTCTAAAGTCGCATCATTTTGAACATCCAGAATTTGTTTGCCGATATCCAGTTCACGAATGGGGTTCCAATCTTTATCTTTGGCGGGCACAAAACCTGACCAACCAAGCGGCTCTAGAATCTTGCTGTCTTTGTAGTCATAGAAGAAATTTCTGATCTCTGCTTTCAAACAATCTGGCAGATCCTTTCGATAGGCCATCGGTTCCGTTGGAATGATCGGTGATGTCCAAATGACCTGAATGTCGTCTCGAGTTTCCGGAGCCGATTGTTTCATCATCGACAAGGTTTCACTGTTGTTAGTTGCAACATCCACCTGATTATTGACAACCGCCAGTGCCGTCGCTTCATGGCTACCCGCAAAGATGAGTTCTTGAAAGGCTTCATTGGGGTTAATCCCATTTTCAGCAAACACGTAGAGGCTCGGCACCAGATAACCTGATGTAGAGTTAGGGTCATTAAACGCAAAGGTCAGATCGGCAATATTCTCAAGCACATAGGCATCACCATTGCCTACCTCGACATCAATCTCGGTCAGCATAGGATGCTCACGATGGGTAATCAGGTGAGAATAGTAGCCCTGGGTGCCGTCTGCATTGACGGATCTGACAAAGGCTTCTGCATCGGAGCGCTTGGCGGCCTCGATATAGGCTTTGCCGCCATACCAGGCGACCTGTAGCTTACCGGCCCCCATCGCCTCGATTACAGCCGCATAGTCAGTGGCATAAAATCCCTGGATGGGGCGACCTAGCTCCGCCGTCATCACCGTCAGAAAAGGTTCCCACTGTTGCTTCAAGCTTGCCTGGGATTCAGACGAGCTGATGCCAAATTCGATCTCCGTAATCTCAGGCGCACAGATTTCACTTCCCTCAGAGACGCTAGAAGCAGGCCGGCTAGAAGAAGGAGCTGCGCCACAGCTTGCGATCGCAATATAGCCCAGCAAGGTCATCCATAATCCAAACTTTGGCAGACGTCTTTGCTTCAACATGGTAAATCTCTCCGGAGTGATCGACAATCAATCCCTGACTAATAAGGTTAGGGTATGTGAGACTGGCTAGCCCAAATCCTGGGGATATAGAGATGGCATGTTATTTACTCATTTACGGCAATCGTCTTGGGGAATGGGCCTGGGAAGGTGACCTCCTAACTCTTTTTTCATGTAGAGGCTATCGGTTCCTTGTTTAGTCTGACGATACATCTCTTTATACCCAACAGATGTATACAGCCGAATGTTGTGAGTCATGGTTTCGTTAGTATGGAGCCAGATTTCACAATAGCCCGCCTGAATGGACTGATCCTCAGCATGGCTCAACAGAGCTTTGCCTAATCCCTGCCTCTGTTTGTCAGGGCGCACAGCGATGCTATTGATATGGTAGTGATTTTCTCGAATCGCTAACACAAGGACGGCAACTAGCTGATTATTTTCTTCAACCACCCAAACGTGCTCGTTGGCAATCACCAGCTCGTAATCAGCTAGCATGGGGCGAGGTATCCGCCCGATCTGCTCGATGTATTTTTCAAACACACGGCAGGTGAGCGCCTTTACAGCATCGGCATCGGCTGAGATAGCCGGACGCAGTGCCAGCTTATGATGGCTCATTGGGGCCGGTCTTTGACCATCGCGCCAAAACCTATCTGGAGCAGACCTGTTTTCTGGATCAGGCATGTCTGATCTACAGAAGCACTCGGCTGATTTCAGCCAGATTTATTTCAGTTGGTTCAGCCGGTCGTTCGACGTTAGTATCCATCACAGCTAGTAGCCCCAGCCCCATGCAATAGCAGAGTACAGCAAGCCATAGTAAGTGTTTGGGATCTAATTTTTGAACAGTTCTGAGAGTTCTATTCACGGGTATTCTCCTGTCCAGAGACATGGGCATTTGGGAAGATATCTTATTTACATCTCTCAGGCTAACCAGAGCGCTGATATTTGTCGTTACATAAAACCTCATAACTTTAGGCAGATCGTCTCATCTGCCTGACCGGTTTAATCAATCCATCGGGCCTAAGCACACGCCCCATGTCTGTGTGGAACGCTCCGGGAACGGTTCTAGAACGCCCCGCTGGTTAGGTTGAGAGCCAATCCATAGCGGAGAAATCATTGTGATTGAACTCACTGGCTCTGACCCAACGGTTGCCTTTGCCGAACGGTTGCTAGGTATCCTTAACAGTGGAGCACTGGCTCTGATGACATCTATCGGCCATCGTACCGAGCTATTTGACGCGATGGCAGAGTTGCCGCCCTCCACCAGTCAGCAGATAGCCGATGCCGCCGGATTGAACGAGCGCTACGTGCGAGAATGGCTCGGTGCCATGGTGACAGGGCGATTTATTCTCTATAACGCGGCTCAGGATACCTATTTTCTACCCCGTGAACATGCAGCAGTGCTAACCCGAACCGCTAGCCCTGATAACATTGCGGCGTTTGCTCAATATATTCCCCTGTTGGGTGCTGTAGAAGATCCCATCATTAAATGCTTCTATAACGGGGGTGGGGTTCCCTATGCCCAGTTCAAACGATTTCACTCTGTGATGGCGGAGGACAGCGGGCAAACCATTGTGTCTGCCCTTACAGAACACGTATTACCGCTGGTACCTAACCTGATGGATACCCTGGAACGGGGAATTCAGGTATTAGATGTGGGCTGTGGCAGTGGTCGCGCTTTGAATAAAATGGCAAAACTGTTCCCTAATAGCCATTTTCAGGGCATTGATATTTCACTACAGGCCATTGCTACCGCTCGTGAAGAGAGTCAATATCGTGGACTCTTTAATGTTCAGTTCGATGTTCAAGATGCGGCAACGTTGGCTGCTGTTGAGCAGTATGACCTGATTACCACGTTTGATGCCATTCATGACCAGGCGCATCCAGATGTGGTTCTGCAAAATATTCATCGTGCCCTGCGGCCTGATGGGGTCTATCTGATGCAAGATATTCGAGCCAGTAGCCATGTAGATAAGAACCTGGCTCATCCCGCTGCGCCACTGCTTTACACGATCTCCTGTATGCACTGCATGAGCGTTTCCCTGGCGGAAGGCGGTATGGGGCTGGGGGCAATGTGGGGAGAGGAAACTGCGATCGCAATGCTAAAAAAGGCTGGGTTTACTCGGGTTGAAATCAATCAGC
>JBCCRZ010000450.1:0-5481 GCA_039200855.1 Cyanobacteria bacterium P01_D01_bin.44
TATTGGGCATTGGCAAGTTGAATCAAATTATTGCCAAGGCGACCATACCAGTCCTTCACCATCACCCGCGTTCGGCCTCTGACAAGCAAAAGCACCATCAGCGTTTTGCAGACTGTAAGCAAGGCTAATAGCAGTACGATGACTGTCGTAAAAGCCTGCTTGATGGTGTATTGCAATCTTGCAATATTCATACTGATGCACCGACATCAAAAGGACCTGACCCACCTACCTCATCAGACACAAAGGGAACTATTCCAGACTTGGGCAAAAGCTATCGTGAATTAAAGACGTTCTCTACAGGCCGATAGTCTTTGAGTCACGCAAACTGAGCAGAGGGTGGTTTTCTAATCTCCGAAGTCAAACAAAAAAACGTTTTCTTAAACAGTAGCCTCGACTTCCTCATCAGTCATTTTTTTATAACCCCATATTTTTCACGATTATTCATCTTATTTTTTTACTGTATAGCTTTTATAAAGTAGACGTATTCAATAGACAAAATCAAATGACCTATCACTGTACAAAGCTGATTGATTGACAAAACTTGTGTACAAATGCCTGGAAAGCCTTCTCCTGAGTCCTCTCCCTTCAGAAAAGAGAATCAGAAGGATCTGCCTCTCCAATCCATTGCCTCGCAGGATTGGGGGTCAGGGCTTTACTTTATGTCAGTCACTAGCTGCACCAGTTAGTCTACTAGACGCTTCCTTTAAGGCTAATCAGCAATCCAGCGAAACCAAGACATCTAATCAGTTTAGGATTACCCCATTTTAGATCATTAAAGCCTTACTTTAAACACCGTCAGATTTATCAAACTAAAACAAGATTTAAACCTGAGCATGAGACGATATAGCAGCCTAAAGAAAGCACACATCTGCTCATTGTGCATGGCTAACCTTATCCATGAAAAACACTAATCTATTCATTCGGGCCTCCCGAAAACTTTATCAACCCATTGATGAGATTTATGATCGATTCGTCGTGGGTGAGCGCCTATCTAGTCGGCTCAGGCGGTACTACAAAACAAAGACTCAACTCGTACAAGCACAGACTGGCAATCAGCAAATTGCTCAGCTGTTAGCCGGAGATACCCCCGCTATGGTGGCTCGTATCGGCGCAGTCGAATTAAATTGCCTGGCTAACTACATGCGAATTCAATCTGCTGAGCAGACCCAAGGAATCGCTCACTTTATAGAGATGAGTCGCTCCCACGAGACCTATTGGATGCGATATGTTAAGGAGTCAATGTATCAATATGCGGGTTTTTTCCCACCCACTGCATTGATGCTTGATCGCTTTGGGGCGGATTTCCTTAAATATGTAAGTAATGTGGATATTCTAGCGATTTGGCTAGATATTTATAGTCGCGAGACCCAAAAAAAAGAAGGTTTGGTCTGTCAACGCTACTGCCCCCAGGCAGCGCTAGTCCCTTTGGCCAGTTTAGATACTTATTTATATCCAACTCCCTGGAGCGCTGCTTTAGGTGGGAAAAAGGTACTCGTGGTTCATCCTTTTACGGAGAGTATCCAAGCTCAGTACAAAAAGAGGCAGTTAATCTTCAAAAACCAGCAAATCCTCCCAGATTTTGAGCTAAAAACGATCAAAGCCGTCCAATCGATTGCGGGCAATCAAACTCAATATAAAAACTGGTTTGACGCCTACGAATCGATGTGCGATCGCATCGCCGCCGAAGATTTTGACATTGCCATTATTGGAGCAGGGGCTTATGGTTTACCCTTGGCTTCCTTCGTTAAAACGATTGGCAAGAAAGCCGTTCATATGGGCGGGGCCACCCAAATTCTATTTGGCATCAGAGGTAAACGGTGGGATAACAAGCCCACCGTTTCCAGTCTCTATAATGAGCATTGGATAAAACCTATGATCTCTGAAACCCCTGATAACCATAAAGTTGTTGAAGGCGGCTGCTATTGGTAGCTGGTGAATTTAGCTCGGTGAGTGCTATCAACTATGGTTGATAGCACTCGGTTAATAGCCCTCGCAACCTAGCCCCCAAATCACCGATGAACCGCCGTCTTCTCTAAGGTCTTTTTCGCCGCATTTTCCCCACTGACAAAAGATTCATCGGTCCACTCATAGCCCCACTGACCATAGCGACCACAGTAGGCCACCCCAATATCGTCCAAATAGCCATGGACCGTGGCCACAGCCTCAGCCCGATCGAGATCAAAAATGACATTGGCATAGGGAATCAGCAGCGCGTTAGAGAACAAAATCTGATCGTCATCTTGGATCAACCCACAGCGCCGCAGATCGGCAATCACGGACTCAATACAGTCCTCAGGGGCACGATCCAGAGGCCGATATTTATTCGAGTAATACACCTCCGCTTGAATGCTGCCCGTGCCTGGTGGCACATTGTTAGGCGACAGCATATGGGGGAAGCTCAGCCGCGTAAAGAAAAAGTCATCATCGTAAAAATAAGTCCAATGGGCCTTAGAAATATCCGGGCGATTGAGGACGAGATTGACCACCACACAAGTGGTGACTGCCAACTTTTGGGCCGCCTCGACGACATCGGGCGGCGCACCTTGAATCAAGGGAATTAACTCAGTCAAAGGAATCGACGAAATCACCTGGTCATAGGTAATCTCTGTGCCATTCGCGAAGATCAGCTGTCGAGTCTTAGGGTCTAATCGGGTGAGTTTGTGGCCTAACTGTAGAGGATACTGCTTAGCCAACGGATTCAAATAAGCCACAAAACCATCCCAGGTGGGATAGCGAAAGTTACTGACATAGTGAACATGGGGGGTTTCAGGCGACAGCGCTCCCTTGAGCACCTCTTCTAAATCGGGACGATAGAGGCGAGGCCCAAGCCAGTCGGTGCTCATATTCTCAGCGGGGGTCGTGTGATACTTGCGCCCGTACTCCATCGGAAAAGTCTTAGCAAACGTCTCACCATAGCTGGCTAAAAGCCAATCGGCGTAGTTGTTAATAGGGCCCGGTTCAGTATGTTGAGCCTGGATGAAATCCCGCAGGATATCCACCATTAACTCCGCCGGTAGACCGTGCAAATTGCACTGGGCAGGATGCTTAATCCAGTGGCCTTTCCAATAATTATTTACGTAGGCATGGATGACTTCATAGTCTTGATTGACGTTATCCGCAAAGAGCTGCTGGATACGCTCAATCTTGGTAAATGAGATGTGCGGGCCTTCGTCAAAAATATACTTATCTTCGTACTTAAACGACGCCGTATGTCCCCCGTGGTAGGGCTTTTGATCATAGATTTTAGCGCTGACGCCTTCGTTTGCCAGCTGATAGGCTGCGCCGAACCCGGCCATGCCCGCCCCTAAGATTGCGATCTCACTCATAGGTTTTGTTTCCACCAATTAATAGAATTTTCTATACCTTGTTGCCAACTATATTGAGGTTGCCAACCCACCTCGTGCTGTAAGCGATGGGTATCGCCCAGCACCAGCACGGCCTCTTGGGGTCGCGCGGGCAAGGCCCCAAACTCGATCAAGTCGGCTCGATTGAGCTGTGCACCCACTTTGTAGACAATCTCCTTCAGCCGGATTGGCTGCCCCGATGCAATATTGACGGGCCCCGTCACCGGACTCTCTAAAAGCGTGACTAATGCATCAGCCACATCCCCAGCGTAGAGATAGTCCCGCAGCTGCTGACCATGGGAACAGCGAGCCACTTCATCTTTGAGCAGCGCCCGGATCACAGACGCCACCAATCGTTGAGGATGCTCATGGGGGCCGTACGTAAAAAAGATGCGGCCCCAGGCCGCGCTCAACTCAACGGACTCACTATAGGCCTGGGTCAGAGCTTGCAACGCCTGTTTACAAGTGCCATAGAGGGTCTGGGGCTGGGTGGGCGTGCGAAATTCTGAGCAGTAGCCAAAGTCCCAATCATACTCAGCACAGGAGCCTGCCACCACTAGGCGCGCCCCCCCGCTGGATTGGAAAGCCTGGATCAGGTCAATGCTGGCCCGCACCCACTGAAAATTTTCGGGCGCGCTGCCCCAGCCCGGGGCCGCATACCAGGCTAAGTGCAGCAGATGTGTGGGCTTAACTTGGGCCATCAGAGACTTGAGCTGTGACGGGTCCAAGAGATCGGCCTGATGCCACTGCACATCCGCCACTGTCGTCGGCTGTGACCGAGCAAAGACGCCGTGAATGTCATAACCTCTTTGGGCCAGCAGCGGCAAACAATGCTGACCGAGAAACCCGGTTGCGCCTGTGACCAGAACTTTCTTCATGACGGTTTATACAAAATCCCGGTTGAGATAATTCAATACTGCAGTGCAGGCAAGAGGCACTGCCCCTACAGGGCTCCAACTACTCATAGACCTGCACCTCAGGAATCGGCACAACAAATTTGCCACCCCATTCGCGAATCCCGGCCATTTGGGCCATGATCTCGTTTTTGAGATTCCAGGGGAGAATCAGCACATAGTCAGGCTGGGTTTGTTGAATCTTGTCAGGGGCATAGATGGGAATGTGGGTGCCCGGCAGATAGAGCCCCTGCTTATAGGGACTGCGATCGACGGTGTAGTCGATAAAATCGGTACGCACACCGCAGTAGTTGAGCAGGGTATTGCCCTTGGCAGGGGCTCCGTAACCCACAATCGTTTTGCCGGCGGCTTTGGCCTCGATCAGAAAGTTCAGTAATTTACGTTTGGTCTCTTTGACCTGCTCAGCAAAATTCAGATAGGTGTCTAACCTGTCGAGCCCCGCCGCGATTTCTTTTTGCTTGAGTGTCTGAACCGCCTCTGTGACAGCCCTCTGGTCTAGGTGACAGCCGTAGATGCGTAGCGAACCGCCGTGGGTGGGGAGTTCTTCGACATCGAATAGGGTTAGTCCATGGGCTGCAAACACTTTTTCAACCGTCAAGAATGAGAAATAAGAGAAATGTTCGTGGTAAATGGTGTCGAACTGATTTTGCTGGATGAGCTGTAGCAGGTGAGGAAACTCCATCGTCAAAATGCCATCCGGTTTGAGGGCAATTTTCATGCCTGCGACAAAATCGTTTAGGTCGGGCACGTGGGCCAGCACGTTGTTGCCCAACAGCAAATCGGCCTGCTGATCTGAATCTACCAGCGCCTTAGCTGTCTCAACCCCAAAAAACTTCACCAGGGTCGGAATGCCTTTGTCAATGGCGACCTGGGCCACGTTGCTAGCAGGCTCAATCCCTAACACGGGCACCTGACGGGCTTGAAAATACTGCAGCAGGTAACCGTCGTTGCTCGCTAGCTCGATCACCTGGCTGGTTTGGTCAAAACCAAAGCGCTCAATCATCAGCTCGGTGTAGGCCTCGGCGTGTTTTAACCAGCTGTCAGAGTACGAGGAAAAATAGGCATAGTCATTGCTAAAGATCGCCTCGGGGGTCTCAAACTGCTCTAGCTGCACGAGCAAGTTATCTTCTGAGACGTAGGCATGGAGGGGATAAAACTTCTCGGCGGCGTTGAGCTGCTCTGGCTTAAGATAGGCATTTGAGATGGGCGACATGCCCAGATCA
>JBCCRZ010000451.1:0-5481 GCA_039200855.1 Cyanobacteria bacterium P01_D01_bin.44
ACCCCGTCTACGGTTTCGACAATCGCCTCAATCTCATGGCTGTAGTGATTTAAGCCGTTGATGATAATCACATCTTTCTCACGGCCCGTCACCGTGAGTCGCCCCTGGCGCAAATAGCCTAAATCGCCGGTTTTAAACCAACCGTCCTCAGTCCAGGCAGAGTGATTGAGGGCAGGGTTTTGGTCGTAACCCGACAGCACCATCGGCCCTTTGATTTGTAGCCGACCGACTGTCTTTTCTGACAAAACCTGATCCTGGCTATCCACAATCCGCATTTGAAACCCAGCGGTCGGCGCACCCACCTCAACCGAGGTTGCATCAGGGGAGGCTAGATTCAACAAATATCGGTGGGAAAAGGTCACCGCCGCACAGGTTTCAGACATGCCCCAGGCCGAGTGCATCATCTCTGGGATAAACCCATGGGGAGCCAACAGCTCTGCAAAGCGTTGAGCCGTCTTCGGGACAATCGCCTCGGCCACGCTCAGCATCGATCTGAGGGAGGTCAAATCCCACTGACGCTGCTGTATCTCTTGGGCGCGGTTGTTGATTAAGCCCAGGGCAAAGTTGGGTGCCCAGGCAAAGGTCACCCGATAGCGCTCAATCCAATCGAGTAATTTCAGCGGGTTTTCGAGGACCCGCTCAGCCGGGGCGTGGATTTGCTGCGACCCCACATAGACATCGCGAATGCAGCAGCGCACCAGACTGCCGACATGATCCAACCGTAGCCAGTTGAGCGAAATGTCTTGGTCGGTAAACTGATTGACCTGGGCACTCGCAGCCACATTGCTCAAAATATTGTGATGGGTGAGCATCACGCCCTTAGGCGTACCTGTGCTGCCTGAGGTCAGCAAAAGAACCGCTAGGTTATCGGGCTGAGTGGTGTATCCGGCACCGTCCTGCAGGATGGCTTCAGCCGGTTGCAAGGCTTCAATCGTTTGCAGGGTGAAATCTTCAAGTGCCAGCTGATCAACCAGCGATCGCAACCCTCGTGCCACCGACTCGTTCGTCAAAACAATCGGCTTCTCCAAATGTTCCCAAGCATTGCAGAGCTTCTGAACCACTGCATTATCAGGCTCATAGACCGGTGCGATCGCAATCGGCACGGGCACAAACCCACCCAACATACAGGCCCAAAACGCTGGAATATAGTCCTGATTATTATCAAACTGAAAGATCAGCTTGTCTTGAGGCTCCAGCTGAAGCTGCTGAAGCCCAGCCAAAATGCGCTCTGCCTCTGCCAACAGCTCAGCATAAGGTTGCACCGCATCGGTCCCATCCGTCTGGATGTAAGTAATCCCCTGGGTCGGAAACCGCTGGGCCGTGCGTCGCAACGCCTGGGCCAAATTTGTCGGCAGCGAGTCAGCTGACTGCAACGGTTCGCCACAGCTAACGGCAAGCGATTGAGAGGGTTCCGCCATCACTAATGTTGACTGCGACGCCGTGGGCACCTCTACTGAGGTTTCTAAGGTCAACTGACGCTGCTCAACAGGCAAAAGATCCGTCAGATGCAAGTGACCTAAAGAGAATTGCCGCTCCTCAATCGTGGTTGCAGCCTGTCGAATCTCAGGCTGCAAAGTCAGCTGTCTCGACCAGCTTTGCGCCAACTCGATGTCAAGCATCGGCAGCTTAGATAGCACCGCCTCATCCACATCGCCATCCGCCGTTAGAGGGATACTGGTAATCGGCACCAGCGTTATATTGGCCGCTTGGGTCACCCCAAACATATCTTGTAACCGTGACTGCCACTGGGTTTGATTAAACGCCACAGAGAGCACGATATAGACCACAAACTGAGAAGTTTCTTGGCCAGGTGTGGCTGCTGTACTCAAACATCTCACCACACAATCAATCACCGTATCTTGCTTGAGTAAGGCGGCGGCGATTTGAGCCGTCATTAAAGCGTCAGGCGCACTCTGCTGAGCAGTTCTCAGTGAAAGTTGGTGAGAGAATACGGAGGACATAAAAATATTTTTGAGGGTCACGTCAGCACACGGCTAGTACTGCGTCAAGCTTAAAATTTTGGTTAGAAAAGACACGGAGAAGAGAGGACGCGGAGACGCGGAGATGGCTTATGGATGAAGCGCTCCGCGTCTCCCTATCCCCGCGTCAGACTTACTCGAAAACTTAAGGCTGACAGACGGCTAGCCTTTTCCAAAGAGAGCAGCCTAGAGATATTTGACCAGGGTTCACATCATCCTAATGAAACAACTTTCCGGATTTCTCTACCAAGGCTAGTATTTGTACAATCTTTATGGCACTGGCTCAAGCCATAAAAATCTCGCTAAGAGCCTTGCGAGACCGGTCCTCAAAAATGCTAAACCCGCAAGCTGATACGGGCACCTCAACTGCCTTTAGCTAATTTTCGAACTGCTTTACACCTGCTTCATGGCCTAAGCGCCAGCCCAAACTATTGAGCCACATGGCTAAATCAGACTTACTCCGCACTTTAATCAGCGCCTTAGCCAGCAACCGCCACGCCATCACTCCCTCCGCCAGCGAACGGGAAAAAATCCCAGTGGATTTGTATTTTTCATGGAGCAACACGCGATATTGAGCATAGGAATAGGCTTGTTTGTAAATACCTATCAAAGAATTGCGCAGGCGATAGTGTACCATCGCCTCACGCACATACCCTAGCGAAAACCCTTGCAACTGAGCCCGCCGACAGTATTCGGCATCTTCACAGGTCAACAGCGTTTCGTCAAACCCGCCAAGCTTCTCATAGACTGCTCGTTTGATGCCCAGGTTGCAACTAGACGCATAGGGGTAACCAGGGGAGAGTTTGCTTTGCAACAAACCATCTACCCAAATCTCGCGTTCTTCGCCACCACAGCGCGCTTTGATGGCCCAAGGTTGGTTGAGCTTCTTAAGCTCACAACAGCCTGCTGCCAAGTCGTGCTCTCGCAGGGCAGTACCCATGGCAGCTACCCAGCCAGGGGCCACTTCATCATCGGCATCACAAAAGGCAATGCTCTCGCCCACGGCCAATTGTGCACCGTAGTTTCTGGCATAGGCTGCGCCCTCGCGCCCGGAGGCATCGACAATTCTTAAATGGGCGATTTTTTCTGCGTAGCGTTTTGCGATCGCAACCGTATCATCAGTAGACCCGTTATCAGCGATGATGAGTTCCCAGGCTTCATCCCAAGCTTGACCCGCAAAGGCTTCCAACTGAGCAGCTAGCGTTGCTGCCGCGTTAAAGCAGGGAATGATTACGCTGAGTTGTATCACAGTCTATTCCTCATTTAATCGACCTGACGGAAGACCCGTCGCTTGGACAGGCCCCTCAACATCCTAAAGAAATTTCCTGCCCACTGTTTACCACCCAGCAGAATAGAGCGTTTCCCAAAACGTCTAATTTGATTCGACGTCATATTTTGATAGCGTTCCTGATATCTTCTGACAAGATATCGATCATTATCGAAAACCTCATCAGAAAATTCTTTGGATTTTCAAGCCTTCATACCGAGTTTGTGAGCAATAATATTAAAATCGCACAACCCACCCTAAGGCAGATCTCAAAGAATCGCTAGGCACTGACAGATTGCGTCCATTGACAATAAAACTTATCGATTTCTGCGTGACTATAAAAATGCTTGACCTTAGGGCATTGATAGATTGTATCGAGATAGTCAGTGGGTAAAGTCGCCTGCTGTTTGAACTTTTTATAAAGATTTCCAGATTTACTTTGGTTTCCTTTGTTAGCTGCTTTCAATGAGACCTTTTCAATATTGAGAAATTCAGTCAGTGCTACCTGAGCACATTCACTCAATTTCTCTAATTTTAGAATCAGTAGATCTACGTGATTATAGGTGTAAATTTTATAACCCTTTTCGTGAGGAAACTCTGTTGCAAAAGGATCAATTCCAAAGACAGCTCCAAGTTCTGAGTCAAACCAGTCAAAGGGATGATACTGATAAGGGTATTGCTGAAAGTACTGCTTTGTTATTCTTGAAATGACTAAATCATCAAAGTTTTCAGTTGTCAGAAAATCGGGTTGATATCTTAGCTCATGAAAAAAACTTGATAGATTGCGAGCAATCGGATCCCTGATAAGGGTAATGATTTTCCATTTTGAGGGACTGTGCTCAAACCCTCGATCGAGTTGCCGCCTTAGATATTGGCTATGGATGACATGCTGATCAATCGTATGAGACTTTTTAAAGACGCTTTTATAATGGTTCGTTATTCTTTTGACGGCTGCTGGCTGCAAAAAATGCAGATGATAAATCGCGGCATTTAAGTCTGTGCTCTTTAAGGTGTTATAAAGACTGGTCGACCCCACCTTACCCACTTGATAGATCAAAATTTTATCCGCAAGCTGGGCACTCTCTCGAGATAGCCGCTGATTTTGATAAAACCTAGCCAGATAAAAATTTCGCGTAACCAACCACCGCATCAACTGTTTCTTCATTGATATTAAACAGACTGATTTTCTAAAGATCTTCTACAGGATTTTACACAGATAAACTTATCACTTTCTCAACGGCATGGGTCATCATTAAATTTCGCTGCTCATTGCTGTTAGACCAGCTGCCAATAGCGGTGTAGTCTTTAATTTTGAAGCCACAAACTTCAAAATCTAAATCAGCTTTAGCATTAAGAATATTGATAGGGCTCCAAATACTCGACAGTAACCTGACCGTTCCTGAGCGTCGGTTAATATCCAGAATGGGGAGATAGAGGGTCTTAATCGCCTGAGAACAAAAGGCAAGTGCGATCGCAAAAGTGCCCGTGCCAGCTACCAAATGCTGAGCCGTCAGTAAAGTATTCACATCCTCCATTAAGCTGCCAGACTGAACCCTGATGTCAGGATACTCATCCAGCAGTGCTGCCAAGCAAGGATTTTTACGCTTGGCTTGAGAAACGATCACAATTTCGTCAGTGGAATGCTGCTGGATGACCGCTTGATAAAAACTCAGCGGGGGTTGAGTGTACGCCGGGTGAGGATGCTCACAAAAAACATCCCCTCCCCTCATATGAATCACCAGAGTCCCTGCCGAAATACAATCATCCTTTTGATAAGGAATCAATGCCCCAATCTCATCTCGAAAAAGGATTCGATAATCTCTTATTTTCGGCCCTATCGGAAACGTCTCCAGGTTGAAATAAAAATTGCGGAAAATTGATTGAGCCGATTGATATTCCTCAGGGTTACCCCAATTGTTCACCAGTTCATAGGCCCAGCCCCCCAGCCTCAAAAGAGCACCACGGGCAATCAGTTTAGGCTCAGTCTTCATAAACTGATGAGGCACTGTTGTATGAATATCAAACAGCTTATCAACCTGTAAAAAATCATGGGGAGGTACCTCGCAAGGGGCTAAACCCAACTGCCGAGAAAAATATTGGGCATTGGCAAGTTGAATCAAATTATTGCCAAGGCGACCATACCAGTCCTTCACCATCACCCGCGTTCGGCCTCTGACAAGCAAAAGCACCATCAGCGTTTTGCAGACTGTAAGCAAGGCTAATAGCAGTACGATG
>JBCCRZ010000452.1:0-5479 GCA_039200855.1 Cyanobacteria bacterium P01_D01_bin.44
GGCATTTATTTCAAGCATCCAGCGCCAAAATGTCTTGAGGGGCATAAAGCCTATTTTGGCTGTCCAATTCATTTTGACTCGGATAGAGACGCGCTATTGGTTTCAAGCGAATCGCTACAAACACCAAACCAGCTCGGTGACAAAAGCATTTCCAAGTTTTTTGATACCCATCTTGAGGCTGAGCTTTCTAAACTGGCAAACCCCAACTCACTCGAACACCGGGTTCGCATTCACGTTTCTCGATGCTTGAGTGAGGGGGTGCCAACGATTTCTGATGTCGCAGGGCATTTCAGTATGAGTGGGCGCACATTACAACGTCGATTGTCGGAGCTGGGCTACTCATATCAAACGCTGGTAGATGACTCACGGCGCGAGTTATCCAAACGGCTTTTACAGCAGACCGACTACTCCCTAGCAGAAGTGGCTTTTATGACGGGCTTTTCTGAGCAAAGTGCCTTCACGCGAGCATTCAAGCGCTGGGCGGGGCAAACACCACGCTCTTTTCGCATCAATGCTCAATCCAAACCTGGTTGAGTTGATATGGCGCGCAGGGTCAAAATTTCGGCAGCGGTTGTCAAGAAATGTCTTAGTCAGACTTCCTATAGTTAGCTTGCAGTTAAACCACGTCCAAGTCGAAGCCTGTCGGTTTTCCCTTGGCAAAACTCCAGTTCTGGACGTGGCCAAGATGTAATTTAAAAGGAAAGCAAGCTATGCACACCATCCCAAATCAAACCCAAAACCCCAGGGAGCTGACCCTCGTTCTCGGTGGCACTGGTAAGACGGGCCGCCGGATCGTTGCTGCACTGGAGGCGAAGGGCATGCCAACCCGGATCGGCTCACGCTCCGCCTCTCCGGCTTTCGATTGGCACCATGCAGTTGGTTGGGACGCTTGTCTGCAAGACGTGGAAGCAGTCTACATCAACTACGCACCAGATCTCGCTATGCCAGGTGCAACCGATGCCATTCAGGCCTTTGTTGCTCGAGCCAAACACCACGGCGTCAAGCGCCTGGTGCTCCTGTCGGGTCGGGGCGAAGCCGAGGCCCAAGCCTGTGAACGGATCGTGCAGGAGAGTGGAGTTGACTGGACCATTGTTCGGGCCAGTTGGTTCAATCAAAACTTCTCAGAGGGCGCGTTTGTCGAGATGGTCATGGCCGGTCAGATCACGCTTCCAGCAGGCGATATTCCTGAGCCCTTTGTCGATGTGGATGACATCGCTGAAGTCGCCGTCGCTGCGCTAACAGAACCAGGGCATGCCGGAGAAGTCTATGAAGTCACTGGCCCTCGCCTGATGACCTTTGCTGATATTGCGATCGCGCTGTCAGACGCGACTGGCCGTGAGATTGCCTATGTTCAAGTTCCTCACGAAGCCTTTGTAGCTGGCGTCAAAGAATCCGGTGCGCCTAAAGAGGTGGTTTGGATGTTGGACTATCTGTTCACCACGGTGCTCGATGGCCGCAACGCCCATCTCACAGATGGCATTCAGCGCGCCCTAGGACGTCCCCCTAAAGACTTTGCAGATTATGCCAAAGAGGTCGCTGCCACGGGGCTATGGAGGGGGGTCGCCCTAGCTGTCTGATGGGAACAACGGCTGTGGAACTTGTCATCGGCGGGTTGTGTGTCGTCTCCCTGCTGCGTCTCAAAACCATCTAATCGACTTTAGGGCAGTGCGATTTGCTTGCAGCAGCGCTTCGCGATCGCACTGCCCGCTCCATAACCATTCGGGAAGATTAACCCGAACCACAGAATTTACTGAGAGGATAAGTCATGGATCTGATTCAAATTGCATTAGCACTGTCAACTCTATTGTGTTCTCTGGTTGCAGGGATTGTGCTTGCTTTCGCTGTTGTTGTGATGCCAGGGATTAGAAATCTAAACGACCACGATTTTCTTCAGGCCTTCAAAGTAATCGACCGCGTGATTCAGAAGAATCAGCCGATCTTTGTCTTGATCTGGCTAGGATCGATTTTAGTGCTGGTAACTGTAGCCTTAATGGGCATTTTCCAGCTCGATGGCGTTAATCGCCTTTTCATGGGTGTTGCTGCGGCTCTTTATTTGCTCGGCGTCCAATTGCCCACATTCACCATTAATGTGCCGTTGAATAATCAGCTGCAAATGCAGAATCTCGATACCATGACCGACCTTGCACTGCGGGAAGCACGAATGAACTTTGAACCTCACTGGATTCGATGGAACGCATTTAGAACCGTCTTCGCAACCCTGACATCAGTGCTGTTGATTATTCTGGTATTCGAGCTTTGATGAATATAGCTCTGGCCACATCGCTTACGACATACCGTAAAAGTAAACCCATTGGCACTAAAAGCGATGGTGGCTCGCAAGCCGCACAAAGCTTTGTGCGGCTTGCTATAAATCGTGGGGTGCGATGGTTCTTTGGAACTGGTGTTATGCCATTTGCCAGCGGAGAAACTTGAACTCTGCGCCAGTCATACCCGGAGAGCCATGCAGTTATCTCGCAACCTGCAGAGGAACTCAAACAGGCCCGCTACCTTTTCTGCAACCAACAGGACGGGCAGTCGAATCGTAATCAGCTAGTTGTCCCTGCTTTGAAAAAATGTCTTTGCTTGAAACTTTGCAAGCTGCTTCAGAATAAGTACCCCAACCAGCGCACTGAGAGACACAATAGCCCAAAGTCCATGAGCAATTTTTTCATTTTGAGCCAGTGACCACCCGCCTACTAGCGGGCCAAGTAAATAACCCACTGTCCAGCATTGAGCATTTAGAGATAGGTAAATGCCAAGAGAGGACTTGGGGGCTAAGTCTGTTACCAGAGCGACTGCGAAGGGGTTGTAGGTGACATTGGCGATCGCCAGAATCGCGATCGCAATCAAGGTAAGAACTAGCTGCCCTCCAATTGAAAGCCCCACCAGCCAAATTGACAGAAAGCCAATTCCCCACAGCATCATGGATAACATCAAGACAGAAACGCGCTGATAGTTATGTAATGCGCGAACGATGGGCAACTGGAATAACGCACCTACTAGCACATATGCTGAAAAGAGAATGCCAACATTCTCTGGACCCCTGTTTAGCGATGTGGATGGGTGAACGAAGTTCGTGAGGTACAGAGGCAGCGTACTCTCCATCAGATTGATGTAAGTCGTAAATAAGACGTTAGCAATAGCAAATACTAAAAAAGTAGGATTTAATAATGCCACACTCCATGCTTTGATACCGATGGGAGTATCCTCGTCAGAGGGTTGAGCATAGCTGTCTTTGAGCAGGATGGTGAGTACACCTAAAAAGGCGAAAAATGTTAAACCATCCACAACAAATAACACTCGGTAAGAGTTGGCAGTAGTCATGAGCAGCCCACCTAAAACGATGCCCAATCCTGACCCCAACGAGTCTGCTAAACCTGAAACAGCAAAGGCTTCTTCGCGTCGAGACCCCGGTGAATCATCAGCAATTGCAGCTCCCGATGCAGGCCAGTAGAGACCATCGCCTAGCCCCATAATTACGTTTGCCAAAACAAGTAACAGAAAATTGTGAGCTAACCAAAAGACTCCATCCGCCAGAATAGAGATGATGCAGGAGAGTATCAGTGTACGGCGACGACCCCACAAAGGAGAATCGGTCATGGAACCCGCCAGAAAAAACCCGACTGCACTGGCAAGCGCCGCGGTACTCAAGCTCATACCAACCTTTTCCGCTGATAGCCCAACCTGATTAACAAAATAAATTGGGACATAAAACAGCACTATTCCAGAACCAATTCGCGAGAGAAATCGCCCCGCTACAAGTATCCAAATCTGTGAACTCAGTTGAGGCCACCCAGTGGTAAGACGCATCTTTCCCAACCTCCTTCGTCCTAAGCGTCTGCCAGTGCAGGCATCATAATTTCTTTCCCTAGGCCTCGACTGGCTCCCACATCAACCTATGTTTCATCGGAAATCTCCCTATGACTTGATAATTAATGACTCAACCGACTTAATAAAGCAAATCCTTTACAAAGCAATCTAACCTCTCGGCTCGACTTTGTAAAGGAAATTCTTTAGAATATGGTTATGACACCTAAATCATCCAAAAATCCCAACTCACCTGGGAAAAGGCGCAGCAGAAAGAATGAGCCTCGCACTAGACAAGCGATTATCCATTTGCTCAAGCAATCAGGCGCGATGGATGCCCACGCTATTGCAGAGCAGTTGGGTATTTCGGCAATGGCTGTGAGGCAACATCTCTATGCTTTGCAAGATGAAGCCCTGGTAGCCTATCAAAAAGAAGCTCGGCCTATGGGGCGACCTGCTAAGCTGTGGCATTTGACTGCCGCTGCCGATCGCTTTTTTCCGGAAGGCTATGCTGAGCTAACCCTCAGTTTGATTAAATCTGTCAATGAAGTGTTTGGCAAAGAAGGGTTGGACCGTCTGCTTGATATTCGCACCCGGCAGCAGCTTGATGCCTATCACTCCAAGATGAAAGATCGAAACTCTTGGCAAGAACAGTTAGAAACCCTGGCTGATCTCCGCACCGATGAAGGATACATGGCCGAGGTGTTGCCTCAAGCAGATGGTTCGACATTGCTCGTAGAAAATCACTGCCCCATTTGTGCCGCTGCAGAAGCATGCACTGGGTTGTGTGCTAGAGAACTGGAAGTCTTTCAGGCTGTCCTCGGAGAACAGGTCAAAATTGAGCGAACAGAGCATATTCTTAAAGGTTCCAGACGTTGCGCCTATCGAATAATACCGATTGAACTGCCGCGAGTCCCATAACCGGTAGATGGGGATTAAAACGCTCCTAATCAAGGCGCAGACTGTTGTCTGGCTTTGTCAGGTTTATTTTTTCAATTGTGGGAACCGCCTAGAAACTGCCGTAAAGTTTTTCAAATTGATAGGCTTAAATCACATCCAAACGAGGTAGATTTCAGTATTCATACTGTATAGATTCGTATAGTTACCTTTTTATGGGTCCTGAGCCTATGCCTTCTGAAGGTTCTAAACGTCAAGTTTCAGATTGGGGAGATGAAACGGATAAAGCCTTGGTTTTATCCCTGAGGCAGGGGAATAAGGCCGCATTAGCAATTTTGTACGATCGCTACTCACGGTTGGTCTATACCATTGCATTTCGGATCTTAAATAGTGGACCAGAAGCCGAAGATTTAACCCAAGAAATTTTTCTTAATCTCTGGCAAAAGCAAACCTACAATCCCGCCCGCAGTTCCCTTAGCCGATTTTTAAGCACCGTCACCCGAAATCGAGCCATTGATCGGGTCCGTGTTCGCAGTAACCGGCGGCGAATTCTAAAAGGGTTAGCTCCTCAGACCCCGCCAGTGGAGCCGTTTTCACTCCCCGAAGCGCAGGCATCCTTGGGAGAGCGCTCCCTACGGGTGCGTGAGGCATTAAAGACGTTGCCTGAAAATCAGCGAGAGCTATTGTGGCTGGCTTATTATCATGGATTCAGTCAATCCGAAATTGCTAGCCACACGAATATTCCTTTAGGGACTGTCAAGTCGCGTATGCGCCA
>JBCCRZ010000453.1:0-5476 GCA_039200855.1 Cyanobacteria bacterium P01_D01_bin.44
AAAGCCCACTGGCTTAAAAGGGGAGCTAACCTCTACCCTGAACTATTTGCAACAACATCTCCCCCATACCAAGCGAGTCCTGCTCCTGCGCGACATCCTAGACACCCCTGAGAAGACCACCTTTGAATGGCACAAACTGGGATATTACCAGAATATTCAAACCCATTATGAGCAGGTATTAGTGGTTGGGATGCAGACGGTCTTTGACCTGGCGCAGGAATATCGGTTTCCTTTACCAATCGCCCATAAAGTTGGCTACTGCGGCTACATTCGCAAGCAGCCTGAGCACCCAAAAGTTGACCTGAGACAACAGCTTGGGCTTAAGCGAGATGACAAATTAGTCCTGGTCACGCCTGGCGGCGGTGAGGATGGCTATGACCTGGTTAACACCTATCTGCAAGGGCTCAGACAGGCGGAGGAAACCTTCCATAGCTTAGTGCTGTGTGGTCCAGAAATGCCTGCTGAGCAGCAGATGGTGCTACAGCAACTGGCCGCCCGGTGCCCTCGGGTTACCCTGAAAACTTTCACAGACGATTTGCTCAGCCACTTATCCGCAGCGGATGCAGTGGTGTCAATGGGGGGCTATAACACCCTGACCGAGATTTTGACCCTGGGCAAACGGACGGTGGTGGTCCCTCGGGTTAAGCCGTCCCAAGAGCAGCTGATTCGGGCCGAGCGATTTGCCAAGCGGGGGTTGGTACGTATGATTCATCCAGAATATGTGACGCCGCGATCGCTGATACAGGCTGTAAGGGCTCAGCTCACGACCAGGGCTGCTATCCCAGCCGGGTTGGATTTTAATGGGCTGCCTCAAATGGCGAATCATTTAGCAGCGCTGATGGCCCCGGCTGGGCAGACCATATCGCCTTTTTATTTATTGGCGTGATCAGTTGGATTTATAAATCCAGAGGGGCGCAAGGTCTTGCGCTTCTACAGGTAGGGCTTACACCCCATCAATGTTTTCTCATCATTCAATTCTCATTATCAAATTCTCATCATTAAACACTTTCAGAGGCAACCGTTATGAAAAGGCTCCTGTTTTACTGTCAGCACATCCTGGGTATGGGGCACCTCATCCGCAGCATGGAGATTGTGCGAGGCTTGACTCACGATTTTGAAGTGTGTTTTATCAACGGGGGTGAAGTCGTACAAGGCTTTCAGGTTCCACCGTCGGTACAGGTCATTAATCTGCCTGCGATTAAAACCGATACCGAGTTTCGAGAGTTACAGCCCGTCGATAGCACCCTCAGCCTGGTGGAGGTACAAACCTTGCGGCAGCAGCAGCTCTTAAAAGTGCTTGATTCTTTTCAACCCGATGTGTTGATGATCGAACTGTTTCCTTTTGGCAGACGACGGTTTTCCTTTGAACTCATCCCGCTGATCGAAAGCGCCAGAGCCCAAAATACTAAGGTGGTGTGCAGTCTACGTGACATTGTGGTGACGAAACGAGACCAGGCCCGCCACGAGGCCAAGATCTGCCGTCTGATGGACCAATATTTTGACCAGCTGCTAATTCATGGCGATCCCAGTTTGCATCCTCTAGAGGAGAGTTTTTCCAGAGTCAATGATTTGGACTGCGATGTCCACTACACCGGCTATGTGGTGCAGCAGCCCGAAAATACTCGGCTGACCATTGTGGATCAGATTGCTCTGGGTAAAAAAGCACCCATGATTTTAGTTAGCGTAGGGGGTGGCCGGTTTGGACACGAGTTGCTAGATTGTGTCGTCAAGGCTGCCAGAATTTTAGAAGGCAAAATCCCCCATCGCATTCAAATGTTTACCGGCCCATTTATGCCTGAGGAGAAGTTTTGGGATCTCAAGCACGCTGCCCAAGACCGGCAAAATCTGCATATCCATCGCTATACGCCCAATCTGCTGGCCTATATGAACAAAGCAGAGCTCTCAGTTAGCATGGCTGGCTATAACACCACCATGAATATCTTAACCACAGGCGTGCGAGCTATGATGCTGCCCTTTACTGGCAATGATGATCAAGAGCAGACGATGCGGGTTGATCGACTCGCTCAACTGGGAAGAGTGCGACGACTACATCCCGAAGATTTGGATCCAGGCCGCTTTGCCACTGCGTTAATGAATCAGCTCAAACAGTCTCCTGCTGCACTTAATTTTAATCTCGACGGAGTAACCCAAACCGCACAGTGCGTCAAAACCTTAGCCCAGAGAAGTACTGTGACAGCTCTGGATCGGCAGGCGAGTGCCGTGGCCTAGTCGATTCGACTGGCTGTAGTAAAAGACACGGTCGAGTGAGTGACAGAAAGAGGCTACGAGAGAAAGAAAAATGAAAAAGATTATGATTTACTGCCAGCATCTGGCAGGGATGGGACATCTCGTTCGGAGTGCAGAAATCATCCGCAGTTTGGTCAAAGATTTTAGCGTGTGTTTTGTGAATGGCGGACAGCCCGTGCCCCAGTTTGAGCTACCAACTGGTGCCGAGATTATCTATTTGCCAGCTCTCTGGCAAGACGGCACAAAACTTAAACCTGTCGATGAGTCTAAATCTATTGACGAGGTCAAGTTGGAACGCAAGCAAAAACTGCTTGAGACTTTCGAACAGTTCGAGCCAGACTGTCTAATTACCGAATGCTTCCCGTTTAGCAAGCTCAAGATGAAGTTTGAGCTGATACCTTTGCTTGAGCAGGTTCGGGCTTCATCGCATCCAACCCAGGTGGTTTGCAGCCTCAGAGATTTGGTTATGACTCAGCCGATGAGGCACGACGCTTGGCTAAGGCGAGTAGATAATGTTTGCCAAATGATCAATCAATTCTACGACACCATATTTTTCCACGGTGATGCGACCTTACTCAGGTTAGAGGATTGTTTTCCTGAGATTGATAACCTCCAGTGTGGCATTGTCTACACGGGCTACGTGGCCCAGTCCCCTCCTGAGCAGTCATCATTAATCGCTGATGACATTGCTGGGCTAAGTGACAAAACACCCAGCATCGTAGCAAGTGTTGGCGGAGGCAGACATGGATACGAGCCACTCAGGGCCATTATCGAAGCAAGTCCGCTGCTGGCTAAGACGCTTCCCCACCAGATTTATGCCTTTGCTGGCCCTTTTATGCCAGAAGAGGACTTTGGTCGACTGCAACAAGCCGCTGCCGACCAAACGAATGTAACGCTCCGTCGCTTTACGTCTCGACTGATTGACTACCTTGAGAAAGCGGACCTATCGGTAAGTTTAGGAGGCTATAATACCACTATGAATTTGTTGAAAACGGGGGTGCGATCGCTGGTTTTACCTTCCCTGTCAAAAGATCAAAATAATGAACAGCACATCCGTGCTCATAAACTAGCCGAGATGGGTGTTCTAGACCTGCTTGAGCCAGAAGATCTAGCCCCTGAACGCCTCGTGCAGGCCATGACCACTTGCCTAAGCAAAAAACCTGTCTCCTATAGGTTTAACTTGCAAGGGGCAGACAACACCGCAAGGCAGATTCAACAGATGCTGACCGAGCCAGTAGTTGTTAGGTAGAGGGTAGAGGGTAGAGAGGCTCAATCCCTTATAAGTCTCAGCTTTTACCCTTCATCCACTACCCACCACCCATCACCCATTACCCACTACCCACCACCCCAAGGAGACCCCATGAAGAAGAAAATCTGCATAACCACTCTGGAATTCCCCCCTGATGTCGGCGGGGTGGGTGAATCGGTCAAGCGCATCGCCATGATGCTGACCGATCTTGGTTACGAAGTCCATGTCGCTGTCTTCCGAGCGGTGTTTCGCAATGAACGTGCAATGGCTGCCGCCGGAGAATATCGTCGCCCTGGCCATCAAACCACAAAGCAAGACAGCATCATTGTTCATCGTTTGCAACCAGCGGTGCGTTCAGCCCAAGCTAAGGAGCAAGATTATTTCTGCGATCTGTATGGTCAGCTCCAGACCCTACACCGAGAATATCAGTTTGATTTACTCCATGCCTTCTTTATTAACGAGATGGGGTTTTTGACCACGCTACTCGGTCAGGAAAGCAACATCCCTGTCATCAACAGCATCCGTGGTGCAGATTTACACAAGCATGCTTTTAGCCCCCAACAGTTTGGGCAAATCACCTGGACCCTGGCTAATTCAGCCTGGACGACCTTTGTGAGCACCGATTTAATGCACCGAGCCAGGACCCTGGTTCCCTCCATTCAAGACAAATCCGTCGCTTTTTGGAATTCGATTGCACCGCTATCGTTTGATAACTTGCCCCAGCCTGCCCTTGTAGATCAGCTACAAGGTACTGTCATCGGCTCTGTAGGCAGCTTTCGAGATAAGAAAGGCTTGGAATATCTGTTTGATGCCTGTCAGTCATTAAGAGCGATGACAGATCTGAAACTGTTGTTAGTCGGTGACTTTGCAGATAAAGAACGCCACTACTGGGAACAAGCTCTCGAGCAGAGTGGCTTCGCAGATCGGGTTGTGATTACGGGCAAAATTAGCCGCCAGAAGGCGCTGGCCTACTTACCCCATATGGATATCTTTGCCATCCCATCACTCCACGATGGGTGCCCCAATGCCATGCTAGAAGCCATGCTAGCCGCCAAAGCGGTCGTGGGCAGCTCTGTAGATGCTATTGGCGAGATTCTTGAAGACGGTATCAATGGTCTCGTGGTGCAGCCCGGTGACACCATAGCCTTAACCAATGCACTGCGCCGTTTGATCACCCAGCCAGGGCTGTGCCAACAGCTGGGAATGGCTGCCAGGCAAAAGACACTCAATCAATTGGCCCCCGCCGTTGAGCGACAAAACTGGCAGAGAGTATATGAACAGGTGCTGGGGGTTAGGGAATCTGTTTTAAATGAGAAGATTAAGGTTGCCTAATGCAGAATGGGCAAAGGGGGAAGGGCGAAGGGGGAAGGGGAATTTCTTTAGTGTTATTTGTAAATCGATAATGAGTTATTTCCTTTTTTCAGCCTCTACCCTATAACCCTGCGGGTATGGCTAACGCTAGCGCCTTTCGCCCTTCGCCTTTCGCCCTTTCCCCTAACACTCATCGTCCCACCCAAGAGCCTTTAACATCATGATTAAACGCAATCGTCCCAAAAATCTGAAACAGGCAGTTCCGGCGATGCAGCGGATTTTACGGCAGTTTTGGCCGCAGATTCGGAAGCAGAGCTCGCTACTGACCCTGGCTGGAGCCGGGCTGGTTGCTGAGGTCTTTGCTCGCCTGCTGGCTCCCTGGCCCCTGAAGCTGATCTTTGACTATATTCTGATACCAGATGCCCATGGTGCAGAGCTAGATTGGCCAGTGCTACGAAGCGTGAGCCCTAATATGTTATTGCTGATCCTGGCGTTTGCTGTGATTGCAACCGCTGCGCTGCGGGCGGTATCAGCCTACATTAGCATGGTGGGCCTGTCCCTCGCGGCAAGTCGCATCATCACCGAGGTTCGGGCCAAACTCTATGCTCACCTGCAACGGCTGTCGCTGTCGTTTCATTATCAGGCTAAGAGTGGTGATCTAGTTACTCG
>JBCCRZ010000454.1:0-5458 GCA_039200855.1 Cyanobacteria bacterium P01_D01_bin.44
AATGAATAGGGCAGAGCGATATGACTCAAGCGCTTGAGTCTGATCACCCAGACGTCGATACCGCTCGGCTGTGTCATATAAACGATTAGCTCGCTCCGCCCTTAACTGTTGTTCGGCGGGGGATAGATGTTGGACTGTCGAGATCTCAGTTGTTGAGAAAACCATTTCCGTGTTTTCAGATGTCACGGTATTTTCTAAGATCTGAAGGGCGTTGCTTTCCATCACGCCTGATGTTGAGTCCGAGACTGTTGAAGTATCAGCATAGGCCGCATGAAAGAGAAAAATGCTACCGCTGACGACTGACAGCAAACTGTATTCTAGCCACTTTTTCATGCAAGGAACTCCTGTTTGGGGTTGATAGACCCTCATCTGAATCGGTTAGAGTTGACCCCGTTTTTAGAGCATCCTAATGTGAATGTTCTGCTGTTTTAAGACAGTGATGGGGTGTGTAACTGATTTAAAGGTGATGACGGTGGGTAATGATAATTACTGTAAACTCTACTGAAAGGCGATATTATTCCGAGGTGAGGGCAGATTTGACTATGAAATATCAGACTTGTATTTAAGACTCGTATTTATTAGATAAAGTTATGTAATTCAAGACCTAATAATAGCTTACGATTTTTAGGTCCCTCACGGATAGCTCCTTCCGTGAAAATTCAATAAAAATGGCCTCACCTAATGTTAAATAGCTTTTTATTGAGCCGGGTTTTACTCAAATTTGGCAGTGATGCTGAGGATTTGCTAGCCCAGCTCTCAGCGATTGTCAGAACTCCGGACGGCAGTCTTTGGGTTGGCTCAGATGAGTATTTGACGGTTGAGCGTTTGCAGCCGTCAGACACCTGTGTTTACGACAATCATCAGGTATTTCATCTAGGTGATTTTGTCGAACTTGTTGACACAGAGTCAGAGATTGACATTGAGGGAATGGACTATGCCGATGGCTACTTGTGGCTGATTGGCTCCCATAGCATTAAGCGGCGTCAGGCGAAGGGCAAAAATCCTAAAAAAGACATCAAACGGCTGGCTAAAATTACCACAGATCCTAATCGGTATTTGTTAGCTCGAATTCCACTGGTTGAGGGTGGGCTAGTTAAAGCTGGGGGTTCCGACGGTCAGTTCTCTGCTGCGGCTTTGGGTGAGCGGCATTCGTTGAGGCTGCTCTTGCAGGATGACGATCACCTGAGCGCATTTCTGGGGCTCCCCTCTAAAGATAATGGCCTGGATATTGAAGGGGTAGCCACCTGCGACCATCGAGTCTTTTTAGGGTTGCGTGGCCCGGTTTTGCGTGGGTGGGCCGTCATCATAGAGCTTGAGCTTGAGGAAACTGGGGTGGGGGTATTGGCTTGCAAAGATCTAGGCAAAGGGGCGTTGTATCGCAAGCACTTTGTCAATCTCAATGGGTTGGGGGTGCGGGATCTCTGCTTCCAGGGTAAGGATCTGATTATCTTGGCTGGGCCGACAATGACCCTTGATGGCAGGATGCAAGTGTTTCGCCTTAAGGATGCGCTGACCCATGCCACCGATACGATTTGGGATCAGGGCTCTGGTCTGCTTGAGGTGCTGTTTGATTTACCGCTAGCAGTGGGTTGCGATCGCGCCGAGGGCATCACCCTGTTTCCCTGCTTGGGGTATGACGAGAGTTTGTTAGTGGTGTACGATGCCCCCGATCCGGCCCGTCGGCCCAGGGGTGGTTCTATTTTTGCCGATGTGTTTCGTCTACCGACTTAGGCTAAAGGCCCAGATCATAAAGCCGCTGGAAACGATCAGACTTGTTACGATGCGAGGTGATATAGACGGTCAGTTCGGCTAAGCTGTGACCCATAAAAGATGACATGCGGCACGTTTCTGGAGGCCTTGGAGAAATATGGTTCGATCAGGTTCATTTCCCAATGGTAAGGCTGGTTGAATGCCTGAAAATCACGCAAAGTTGAAAACTCAGTGCAGGTTGGAATTTCGCTGTTTTCTGACCAAGTGTAAAATCAGAGCGATGGATTACCTAGCAGTCTCAAGCTGCGCCATGATCGGTAGATGGTCAGATCCGTTAAATCGTCCCGACCGTGACTGGGTGATCTGTAGGTGCTGATTGCAGAGAATGTGGTCAATTTTAAAGAGGGGCAAGAGAGAAGGCCAACTTCGGGGTTGCTGAATGACACCACTGCTGTGTGAGCAGCCTGACTGTTGGAGAAACTGCTGAAAGATTGGTTCGCTGAAGTAGGTATTAAAATCGCCCGCTAGGGCTACCGGACCTTGGGTTTGGGCGATGATGGGGGCTAGCGATCGCAACTGCTTCTGACGTTCAGAGTGCTTACGAGGCGTCACCGGAGCCATCAGGTGAATGCCAAAGAAAGTCAGGCCTGTCTCCAGCTGGAGTTTGAGCTGGGGGCGACCTGCAAAGGAGCCATCGTCAATCACCTCATGATGGTGTAACGCAGCACGACTGGCTATGCCGAGCAGCATTTTGTCATTGGTGCGAGTGTGGGTCAGGGTAAACCCGTCATCGGTCAATATTTGCTCAGCGGTTTGGAGTAAGTCGGGCTGCAGCTCCAGCAGCACGATAATTTCAGGGGCTAGCTTCAGACACTGGCGAATGGCCCTGACTCGTGCTGGGTTAAAGCACCAAAGATTCGCGGAGACAATCAGCATTCGTCATCAAGTCCTCGTTCGATAGCGTAGGCTGTCTCTGTCATAAAATATGGCACTTTTTTCGCGTGGGCTTGAATGATAATACCGCCAAAATGACCAATATCAGCCCAACACTTAATGCCGTTGACGTAGCAACTGTGGTTGTCATAGCGCTCTTTTGGAACATGAGTTTTATTGGCCCTGCTCGTAGTCGTAGCCAAACATGATGCGATGCCCATCGACCGTGCGAATGGCAAACTCGCGCATGCCCCAAGGCTCATCGCGTAGACTTTTAAGAATCGTTGCTCCGTTTTGTTGAACGGTTGCAAAATAGGCTTCGATGCCTGCGATAATCAGGTAGGCAAAATATGAATGATCGCCCAGATCTGCTGGTGGAATGGCATCTGGACATTCCCCGGCCATGATGCAGCAGTTGTCTTTGACAAAAAAGCGCCAACCCGGATCGCCAATTTCCTCAATGGAGAACCCTAAAACATCTCGATAAAAACGGGCTGAGGTTTCGAGATTGGGGACAGCAATCACATATCGAGCTTCTGTAATCATAGGGTGAGACTCTGCTTTTAATAGTTTGCTATTCAGTCAATTATCTCTGAGCTGGCTGCGCTAATCGCAAAGCCATATCCAATTTTGTCGTATTCAGCCTTATCCAATCATCCATCCAGTAGACAATCTCCAAAGTAGTCTCATTAATGGCAACTCCATAGGATTCTGGATGATTCCAATCGTACTCGGGAGGGCCTTGCGTATCCTCTAAAACGTAAATTGTATAGTCTTCTGGAAACGTTGGAACAGGGTCTCCTGCTGAAAACTCACCTGTGTAAAAGGGATACTCATAGGTGATCACGCTGCCATCAGGGCTGTTTTCTGTTTTAGGACTGTTGTTGGTCCTGTTGGGGATGTACTGATGCTTGACCCATTAGAGGATTATCGGACTCAGACGAACCTCGAATCTCTAGATAGCGAGAAATATCTGTAGTGGGCTGGCTGGCTTGATCAATTTGATAGCCTAAGTAGACGATGAAGGTCCCGCCGCTTAAGATGACGACCCCGCCCAAGCAGAGGGCGGTTATCAAAATGGCCTTGAAAACTTGTTTCATAGACGCCATAGAGCACAGGTTTTGAACGCAGCTGGATTGATGGGCTATCGGTGGTTTCAATGGCAAAGTCGCCAATTCCAGAAATATCTACGGGCTGATGAGCCCGTGGTTGCTGCTTAGGGATATCAGATTTTAATCACTTACACATCGAATCGATTGGCCTGAGCGATGGGCGGCGTTAAAAAAGGGCAGGAGGCGATAAATGACTGACGTGAGATAGCGATGTTCTTCTGACTGGCTGATGATTTCACTCAGCTCGATCAGTTCATGCACTAAATCATGGGCCTGTTCTGCTGAGATTTTTGGGCTCCTGTAGAAATTGTCCCAAAGGGCATTGATTTCAGGAAAGTTGCGGCGTTCGTCGGCAATCAAATAAAAGATGCCTTCTTCGTGGGCGGCAATCTGCTCATGGCGGTTGTCTAGATACAGGTCGAATGACATCTTTAAATCGGGGCATATAGGTACGCGGGCAGTGCTCGGGCAAAGCCCCATATGTGTAGCTTAACTGTAGATGCGATAACAATTGCGACCCTCTCGTTTTGCCTGATATAGGGCGGTGTCGGCTTCCCAGATGAGCTGACTGGCATCGGTGCCGGGCTGAGGCGTCTGGCTGGTCAGCCCCAGGCTGATGGTTAGAAATGGACCCACCTCTGACTGCGCGTGTACAATCTGTAGGCTCTGGAGGGCAGCTTGAATGCGCTGCGCGATCGCAACCGCCCCTTGCAAATGAGTATTTGGCAATACAATGGCAAACTCTTCCCCGCCATAGCGAGCGACTAAATCGGCAGGTCGCTTAACGTTTTTTTGGATTGTTTGCGCTACCTTAATGAGACTATCGTCTCCAGCCTGGTGGCCATAGTGATCGTTATAGCGCTTAAAAAAATCGACATCGAACAAAATCAGAGACAGCGGCTGTTTTTCGCGGGCCAATCGTTGCCATTCTTGAGTCAAATAGGTATCGAGATAGCGACGATTGGCAATTTGGGTTAACCCATCCAGGTTGGCTAGCCTTTTTAGCTCTGTGTTAGCAGCTTCCAGGGCGGCGGCAGCCCGCTGGCTTTCGGTAACATCTCGATAGGTCCAGATGCGCCCGACGATGCGATCGCCCAAGCGTTGAGGTTGGGTGTATCGCTCCAAAACTCGACCATCATTCATGGTGATCAGCTCAAGCGCATCGGCCTCAGGCATTTGCTTACACAGTTCTAGGGTTCTCGCTTTAAAGCCTTCGGGATCCTGGGTCTGGTCCGCGAGGAATTGAAAACGCTCCGATGGGATGCTATCTAGGGCGAGGAGAGATTCTGGAATATTCCACATTTGCAAAAATTTCTGGTTGTAGGCCAAGACCTGCCCAAATTCTGTATGTGATAAGATCCCCTCTGCCGTTGACTCCAGGGTTGCTGCCAGCAGCGATAGCGTTTCTTCCTTCGCCTGCTCTGCTCGTTTTCGATCTGTGGTGTCTCGCACCATGACTAGCACTTCGTTGTCATCGATTTTGATAATCTGAGCTTCTTCATGTCGCAGATCTCCCCTTACCTCAATATCGTACTCATAAACTTGTCGTTCTCCGGTTGCGATGGCTTGGTGGACGTAGTGCATGCGTTGGTCTGCTAGCTGACCAGGGGTACACTCGTAGATATTCATCATTTCGAGTTCACGACCCTCCTGCATCAATTGCACCTCTCCACCACTAATAAAGTCGAGGTATGTGCCATCAT
>JBCCRZ010000455.1:0-5457 GCA_039200855.1 Cyanobacteria bacterium P01_D01_bin.44
CCGCAGCGACCCAAACCGCTTTTGTGCCCCTACATAGGACAGCATCACCGACAGTGACTCAGGCGTGGTGATTAAAATATCCGGCATGGTCTTCATCTGCCGCGTCTTTTGGGACGATTTTGTATCCCCCGTGCGCGACTCCACCCGCAGCGCCCAACCCATCTCCTCAATGGGCCGCAAAATCGACTTCTCGATATCCCGAGACAGTGCCCGCAGCGGCGTGATGTAAAGCAGCTTCAGCCCCTTTTTCTCTGGGCTCTGAAGCATCTCAGCCATCGGTCCCATCACCGCCGCATAGGTCTTGCCCGACCCCGTTGGCACCTGGATGAGGCCGCTTTGCCCCGCTAGATACGCCGACCATGTTGCCTGCTGAAATCCCAGCGGCTGCCAGCCCTGCTGGGCAAACCAGTCGTAAATTGGCGTTAGTTCGGCTTTAAACTTAGCTTTAGCTGGCTTTGCGCGACGCTTAGCTTGGGGCATTTTGACCAGATTGCGGGCATCTTTGAAACAAGGTAACACCCTGGAAACCACCATGCGATTACGACAGGCCTTTGGCATTAGCTGCATAACCTTGCTCGCCACTAGTATTACCCTGGCGGCCCAGGCCACACCGGCTAAAGCCATTGAGGTGGGCGATGTCCCTAACCCACGTCAGCAAGGCGGTTGGGTGACTGATATGGCAGATATTCTCAGCCCTGCCACTGAGACTGAGCTTAACCAATTAATCAGCGCTCTCGAAGCCCATAACGGCACTGAGATTGCGGTGGTGACAGTGTCCGATACCGCTGGAGCCGCCTCCCCCAAAGCCTTTGTCCATGAGTTATTTAACACTTGGGGGGTGGGCAAAGCCAATGTCAACAATGGCGTTGTGTTTTTAGTCTCGGTGGGCGATCGCCGGGCCGAGATTGAAACCGGCTATGGCATCGTCAAGATTTTGCCAGACCAGCGGGTGACCTCCCTACTAGAGCAGCGGGCCGTGCCCCGATTTAAAGAAGGCGACTACGATCGCGGCGTGCTGTCGGTCACCGAGGGCATGATTACGATTCTCGAAGATAGTACCCCCTACAACCCAGTGATCTCACCTTTGATGGATCTGTCAAATGGCATTAAGGTCTTGATTCTAGCCGGGGGTGGGGTTCTCGCTTTTTTTGCGCGGGGCCTGCAAAAGTTTTCTAAAAAGCCTATCCAGGGCATGCCCGGTGACCAGGAGCGACTTTCTTGGCTTCAAGGCTTGCTAGTCCAACCGGTTGATTGTACCCGCTGTCAGCAGCGGATGATCCAAACAGATAAAAATACCCTCTACGTTCATCTAAAAAAGCCGCAAAGGGTTGCCAGTGATTTAGGGAATATTCGCTGTAAGGGTTGGCAATGCCCAACTTGCCAGGGCGTTTACGTTCCAATCTTTGATAAATCAGGACGCCGTAAATATTGCCAGCGATGCGCCGAGAAAACCCTTCGCATCAGCAGTGACATCGAGGTGTATCCGACCTATTCTCACTCTGGTCGCAAGCGGGTAACCACTCACTGCGAGTGCTGCAATGATCATCATGAACGGACGGTCACGTTGCCCAGGAAAGAGCGCAGTAGCTCGTCCAGTTCATCTTCGAGTTCGTCTAGCTCATCTCGCTCTTCTTCTCGCTCATCTGGCAGAAGCTTTGGCGGCGGCAGGAGCGGTGGCAGCGGCGGCGGCGCGAGTTGGTAATCTAACGATCGCAAGACAATCGGCTACCCAATAGGGTGCCATTCCACCAAAATCCGCGCTGGCGAGTGCCGTCAGCAAAGGTGTAAGTCCCGAGTCCGCTACATTTTCCATTTTTCATGCCTCCGATGTAGCGATCGCTATTTTCCAGATCCCAGATCCCCTGCCCGTGGAAGGTGTCTTGCTTAAACTGTCCGACGTAGCGCCGTCCGTTTTTGAAGGTAAAGGTGCCGCAGCCATTGCGCTGACCGTCGGTAAACTCGCCATCGTAGCGGTTGCCGTTGGGGAAAAGGGTAATCACCTGGCCATCGGCGGGTCTGCCGTCTTCTAGGGAGCCATAGTATTGGGTGCCATCGATATATTCATAATCGGGGGGGTGAGTGGGCAAGGTGGGAATCGCCGGAAGTTTGCAAACCACGGTGTCAGGGGTAGCATACAGTCCGAGCCCCTGAAAGACGGCATCGGCAACCGTAGGGAGTATCGAAACCCCTGCGATCGCAAGTAACCCACACCCCAGCAGATACCACCTGAGGTGCGATTTTCCCGAGGAGAGGCTGCGCCCTAACGCCAGTGATGCCCCCAGGGCTATACGCGCCAGCGCTGACGTGTCAGTTCGCAGCCGACGCTTTGAGGCGGGCTCGGGCATAGCCGGGTCGGGCGTCCCCCCTGGATGAGGCCCTCTAATAGTCCCAGGTTCAATTTTGGGAGCAGCCTCTGCGGGAGTAGCCTCTACAGCCTCTATGGGAGCAGCCCCTATTAAAGGACTGTCAACGATGTCAGTGACGGCATCAGTGGCAGAGTCAGGAACTGGGCTGGCTACTATCTCAGGAGGAAGGGTGATTGCATTGTCAGGCGTGGGGGAGGTCTCATTTGGGAGATTTGTTGTGGGCTCAACCGAGGGGGCTAGCGCCTCAGCTGGAGGGGATGCCGATGTTGGCTGAGGGGAAGACTGCCATAGCTCCAAAGATTTGGGTAAGATTTGAGTCTCGTCTGAGCTAGCGTCCGCTGAACTGTCAAATTTTGAGTCTTCTAACAACGCCTCTAACGCTTGCAGGGCGGCCTCTGCGGTTTGATAGCGGTCTTTGAAGTGGTAGCGCACCATCGTGTCTAAGACCTCCGCCAGCTTTGGACTGACGTCGGGCACATCAGGGTGCCAACTGACCTCCCCGGTCTGCATATCGTGCTTCAGGTTTCTCGGTTTAATCCCCGTCAGGGCCTGAATCCCGATCATGCCCACGGCATAGAGGTCGCTACTAAAGCGGGGTTGACCGGCTATTTGCTCATTGGGCATATAGCCCTGGGTGCCAATGGTAATCGTTAGGGTGGGGTTGTCAGCGGTGTCAAACGGCTGGGCCGTGGTTTGTTTGACTGCCCCAAAATCAATCAGCACAATTTTGCCATCGTGTGCCCGGCGGATCAG
Source organism: Cyanobacteria bacterium P01_D01_bin.44 (assembly GCA_039200855.1). GTDB lineage: Bacteria > Cyanobacteriota > Cyanobacteriia > Phormidesmidales > Phormidesmidaceae > SIO4C1. The sequence continues at coordinate 3,120 of JBCCRZ010000455.1, forward strand.
GTTAGACGGTTTGATATCGCGGTGGATGACGTTTTGCTGATGCACAAAGGTCAACACCCGGAGGATATCTTGCAGCAAATTGATGACACTGGCTTCAGACCAACGCTGCTGACCCGCTAATTCTTCAGCGATCGAGCGTCCCTCAATGAGTTCTAGAATGAGATAAAACTCTCGATTAGCTTCAAAATAATCGAGCAGGTAGGGAATTTGGCTGTGTTTGCCCAATCTTTGCAGGACCCGCGCTTCGGTTTGGAATAGGCGTCTCGCCAGTTCTAGCGCATAGGAATTTTCAGATTGCGACTTGAGTTGCTTGACAACACACAGGGGTCTAGTAGTGAGTGGCTCGGTGGTGAGTGATCCGGTGGTGAGATGCTCATCCTCAGCTAAGAACGTTTGGCTAAACCCCCCGCTGCTAAGTTGCTTGATAATTTTGTAGCGGCTTGCCAAGCGCTCATCGGGAAAGATGTCAGACAAGCCCGTCCCCTTTGCTGCCATAGGTTTCCCATCGGGTGAGCTGGACAGAAATTTGAATCGATATCCTGGTAGTCTGGCAAACGCTATCAGCAGAATCAGCAGACGTATAACCTAGCCGAGAAAAATGCACCTTTCCAACACAATAGCAGCCCAATTTGTAACTGTACGGGTCACGGTAGACTGCTTAAAAGCTACCCATCCGTAGAATACAACGGCGTAAGCTTGCACCCAGCTCATAAGATAAAGGCATCGTCTCAAACCTTTGCTAAATCCAATGGCTCAAAAATCGCGGGGTGCCCTCCCTCCAGGGCTGCTTGTTCGGACGGGCAAATTTGTCTGGACGACGATGTGGCGGGTGATGATGTCAAAACTGGCCCCCGCCGACTCCAAGGGGGCTTATACTCGACCGCAAAGCCAGTTTCGCGATCGCATCCCCATCGAAAACGCCACCCCCGACCGCTACACCCTGATCGTCGGCCTGGGTTGCCCCTGGGCGCATCGCACCCTGGTCACCCGAGCGATCAAAGGACTAACCCAGGCTATTCCAGTCATTACCGTATCTCCCGATGGCGATCAGGGTATCTGGACCTTTGGGAAACCCTTCGAAGGCTGCCGTACCCTGCCCGAATTTTATGGCGCGATGCAGTCTGGCTACAGCGGACGCGCCACGGTGCCAGTGTTATGGGATTCGCAAACTCGTCAGATTGTGAATAACGAAAGTGCTGAGATCATCGAGATTCTCAATGAGGCATTTAACGATGTTGCCAAGCATCCTGGGGTGGAGCTGTATCCGGAGGCGTTGCGATCGCACATCAATACGTTGAACGACCAGATCTATCGCACCGTCAACAACGGTGTCTACCGCTGCGGCTTTGCCCAAACCCAGACCGCCTACGAAGAAGCCTGCACTGAGTTATTCGACACCTTTGACCAGATTGAAGCGACCTTAGCCGATCAGCGCTACCTCTGCGGCAACCAGATCACCCTGGCCGACATTCGCCTGTTCACCACCCTGATTCGCTTTGATGTTGCCTATTACGGCCTGTTCAAATGCAATCGCCGCCGCATCCAAGACTATCCACACCTCAGTGGCTACCTGCGCGATCTGTACCAGCTGCCAGGAGTTGCCGATACCTGCGACATTGAGGCGATCAAACGCGACTACTATGGCAACCTGTTTCCCTTAAATCCCGGTGGGATTATTCCGCTCGGGCCGGATATATCGGATTTGATGCAGCCCCACGGACGAGATGGGTGAATTTTGGATTTTGGATTTGCGATTTTAGATTGGGGAGTTTCAATCCAAAATCCAAAATCCAAAATCCAAAATCCAAAATCATTCCGGTTCTCTAAAAATCCCAAAAACCGATGTAAACCCGTGCAAAAACGTCGTATTCCCCACCGGACCAATTTCACCGTTGCAAAAAAAGCCGCCCAGCGGCAGGGGACCCAGGTATTTTTGGAAGAGCATCGAGTCGAAGTTAGGCTCTTTATACAGCCCCTCACCTCGACCGTTACACACAAACATGAGGGCACCCAAAGCGCTGCGGTCAGCTTTTTGGTAATGGCCCAGCAAGGTTTCTAGATCGTCAGCAGAGGTGCGGGCATCGCGCAGGTGGAACTGAATGCGCTGGCCAGGGCGCACCCGATCGGCAATTGCGATCGCGCCCACCTTGGGATCAACCCCCACTAAGTTACGGATCAAAAAATCACCCTGCTCGAGGGTGGACTTAAAACTGCTTTGGGCAACGCCGATGAACAGCGCCCGCTGGGCCAGTTCGCGATCGACATCGCTGAGGTCCTTAAAGATGTCTTGCAGCACCGCCAGCGGCGTCTGCGGCTCGTCAATGCTGTCCACGTCTGC
>JBCCRZ010000456.1:0-5446 GCA_039200855.1 Cyanobacteria bacterium P01_D01_bin.44
TGGGCCAGAGACTTAGCAGGTGTGCCGTAAAAATTGCCAGCAAATTCGGCCCACTCCAGCAGTTCACCCTGCTCGATCATGTGGTTAAACGTGTCGCGGCTGACAAAGTGATAGTGCTGTCCGTTGACCTCACCGGGCCTCGGCTGGCGTGTCGTCGCAGACACTGACAACTGAATATCTGGATGGCGTTCTAACAGCTGTCGCAGCAGCGTCCCTTTGCCCACACCACTGGGGCCGGTAAACACAATCAGGCGACCTGAACGAACTGGAGGAACCACCGAAGCTACTGCACTCGTGGTGTCAACCTCAAGAACGGCGGACGTATTTTCGGGGGTGACGGTCATGGCGTTAGCGTATGGCTTGTCTTAAGAGAGTTTCTTAGGGGAGCGGCTGAGCGCCCGTCATGTATCAGGTAAATCAAACAGCACGGTCGTCATATAGCGATCGGCCCATTCATCTCCAAACGCTTTTTCTAAAATGCGGCGAGTCTTGTCATTTTGACGCTGTTTACGGCAGTAGCGTTGTTGCCCGGTAAAAATAGCCGCTCGATTGTGTGGGGTCGGTAATAGGGTAGCCGCCTGCTGGCAGTGGACGGTGAGATAGCGCTCTACCTTGTCGATAAAACGATGGGCTTCTACCCTATCGGTGGGTCTGACAAAGCAGCACAGGTCAGAAAAAATATCGCCCCAGTCTGGGAGGGTCCGCGGTTGGGAAAAGGTTTCTTGATCTTCGCCGATGAGGGCCTGTTGATAGGACATTGGGAGGCCCAATGGGCTAATCGGAGATAGGTCGACAATCGCCGCACTGATCTGCCCCCGTGCACCCACCAAATCGCAGCCAAATATCGGCAGGGCATACTCTGTGCGGGGGAACATCACACAGTGCAAGATATCAACCCCCTGGCCTACCTGGGCCAGTTCGATATGCAGTTTGCGAAACGTTGGGGTTTGGTAGCAGCGATTTTCGATAATCAGCTTTTCCCCCTCCAATCGACTTTCAACGTAGCCCAGGTTGTCAGGGAGCTGATAAGGCGTCAAATCTAAGTGGCATTGCCAGGTTGCCTCAATCCGCTCGGCCAGCTCACGAATTGCGGGCTGCTGCTGCTCTCGGATGGATGATTGTACACTCAGCGACATAGGTGACGCGAACTCTTCTGGCTTAAGACTTTCAGCATAACAGGTCGCCTGCTAACTAGGTGGCCTTTGCAGGGTTTCTAAAGGTTGTTAGTGGAGCGGATGACCGGACACTTACCGTAGGCGCGTTAGCGCCCAATTTGAGAAGTGTCTCTCAGAATGCGACAAGTCGTAAATTCATTCCTGACACGTTCGAAATCCGCTAGAAAACTGGAGTATTGGATATTAACCAATCTTGCTCTGCTCTACCGACAACTATGGTGGCCACACAAATAACCTCTCGCACTGTGCTAGGTATCAATCAGCGTGCCTATCAGACCCTGAAGCTTTCTTTAAGTTTAAATTTACGCCATCAGCTTCTGCTCGCGGTCTGTGATAATACGATTTTACAAGACCAGCTGGCCACTCAGCTTGAGACAGAAATCGCCCAGCTTTGGTTAAATACTCAGCGACGGGGGGATAGCTCGCCCCATAATCCCACTCGCTTAGCGCGGTTAGATTTTGATCCACAGCGGCCTGATCTGGTGGCTCAAGTCGCCCACTGGATTAAAGAGCAGCCTCGCTCTGAGGAGGCTCCTGAGCGGATTCCCAGTCTGCAGATTGTGGGCATCGACAAAATGACGCGTCAGTCGTCGATGATGCAGCATCAATTTTTGCAATCCCTCGACCGGATCGAAGCGCTGCTGCCCCACCTTGATGCCAGTGTGCTGGTATGGCTCCCCTGGCCCTGGTTTCGCAGCATTCAACAGTCATCGGGTCGGTTTTGGCAATGGCGCAGCACTGTCTTTGAATTTGTGGGCGACCCCACGCCGATTGCAACCGACGCGAATGGCCAATTGCAGCAGCCAGCGTCGACTAAACCGAGCGCGGCCTCTGAGTCTCCGGCTGACGGTATCTTGTACGGTGAAAATCGTCAGAGTGCGACCACTGCCGCCACCGGGTATCTGCCCGCCGACCTGTGGAATTTGATCAGTGAAGATATCACGGAGATAGAGCAAGAAACGATCCCCCAGGCGATCACTCAGGCTGCTCCCAGTCGGGTCCCGCCTCCGCCCCCTCGTCATGCCTTGGGGGGCGCACCCGCTGCCGCTGACCCGGATGCGCCTGCTGAAAGGTTGGAGGCCCCAGAGCCTGAAATCGCCGCTGACATGCCCCCAGTTGCGCAGCCCGTTCAACCTGAGGCTCCCCAGACTGTCCCAGAGACTGTCCCAGAGACTACCCCAGAAACACCCTCACAGGTCCACCCTGAGGCCCCAAGTGAAACTGGCTTTGAAGAGGTCTATTCCCAAGGGACCTCTACTGAGGAGACCTCTGCCGAGATTCCGCTATCTGTGAGTCTCCCCGCTGAAGTCCCTGCTGAGCCTACGGCTCAGGATCAGTCTTTTGCGGCCCTTGAGCAGCTCAAGGATGAGCAGGCTCCTCCGGCTCAAATTGCGGAGGCCTTTTTAGGGTTGGGCCATTTTTATCGAGAAAAAATTGAAACGGGGGATGCCCATCCGGACAATGTAGAGGCTGCTATCCGGGCCTATGGTGAGGCTCTCAACTGGATGTTTGATGCCGATGACACCATTGGCAATGTATACAATGATTTAGGCACTCTGTACTGGATGCAGGCCCAGATGGGGAACGATCGTCAACAGCTGTTGGCGGGAATGCAGCACAGTCTGGAAGCTTATAAAACTGGGCTTTCTCAAACCAATCACAAGACCCAGCCCGACATCGCCAGCCGTCTCTATAGCAACGTCGGTGCGGTATACAGCACATTGGCCGCCTATGATCAGGCGGTGGATAATCTGAAGCTGTCGGTGCAAGCCTATCGCCAGGCCCTGCCCCTGTGCTCGATTGAGCAAAATGCTGACGAGTATGCCACTTTACAAAATAGCCTGGGCTCGATTTACTGGAAGCTCTCCCACTATGAGCAGCCTAAGACCTGCTTGCATCGGGCAATCACGGCCTATAACGAAGCCTTGCGCTGTCGCCAGCCGGAGCGGGTGCCCGCAGAGTATGCGGCGGTGCAAAACAATTTGGGCATTGCCTACTGGAGTTTGTCGAAACATGAGCGGACCGCCTTTTTGCTCAAGCATGCGATCGCAGCCTATCGTGACGCCCTCAATTATCGCACCCCCCACTCTGACCCGGCGGGCTGCGCCAGCACCTACAACAACCTGGGCACCGCCTACTGGGAACTGGCGAACAAAGTCGATGACACCGTAGACCCCGCCGACCGCTATCGCAAAAATGCGATCATCGCCTATGAGGCTGCCCTCAAAGCCGCCCAGATTGCTGCAACTCAGCAGCCAGTCGCCCTGGATTTAGCCGCGATCCACCACTGTCTGGGCAATATTCACGATCAGCTCGCGATGTCTGCTCCCCAGGCCGCAGCAATCACCCTGCACCTGGGCAAGGCCATGCGCCACTATCTCACCGCCCTTAGTCAGCAGCCCAAAACATCGCCCACCTACGAAGCCATGTTTAATGCCCTGGTGCGCAATGTGCGCTACCACTACGACAAGCTGGGCATGAACGGCCAGCAGCAGGCGCTCAATCATCTGCCCGCAAATCTGCTGCCTGAGGTAATGCAGAACCTGTAATTTATCTAGTCCCCAATCTATCTAGCCCCCGCCGCCTCAGCAGGTACTTTACGCTCCAGGACCGACTTCAGCTCTAACATCAGGTCATTTTCATTGCGTTGGGCTTCCCACGGGCCTGAGTGGCGCTTATTAAGCACCCACTGTCCGGTGATGTAATTTTCATCTTCTGAGAGGGTGCCGGTGTAGCGAATGACATGGGTGGGGTTATTTAGATAGCTTTTGGTAAAGGTGATTTGACGTCCAGTGACGTCTCCGGCAACGTTGGCTTCCCCCAGGTTGCTATCGTCTTCGATGCGTCCGCTCAGGCTATTTTTAGCCTGGGCAAAGGTTGCCTCAAACCGGGTTGGGTTACCTGATTGCCAATAGGTACCGAGCCAGGTGCCAGTGATATCTGCCATTGCGCTGTGGTAAGTGGTGAATGAGTAGTGGGTAGTGGGTAGAGTGGGTAATCCCGCTTACTATTGATTGTGATCGCTTTTGCCTAAAACGGTCGAGTTAGACTCTAATCATGCCTCCATTTATCATTTTTACTCGGGTGATGGCGTTTTTGCGATCGCATCCACCCTCCAAAATAACAGTCTCATCACGATTGTGATGGTTGATTTGGGACGATAACCAACCAACAACCCACTGCAAATTTCATTACAGTGAAGAAAGCTGCTTGATCTGAATCCTGTACGAAAAACGATGTTGCTTGAATCGCCCCAGCGCACCAAACTCGACGAGTCAAATGACCTAACATTCTACGATGCCCCTCGCTTTGTTACCCATGTGGATGAAGGGTTTATCCAACAGCTGACCGACCTCTACCGAGAGCGTCTGCAGCCGAATACCCGCATCTTTGACATGATGAGCAGTTGGGTGTCACACCTGCCCGATGATGTGACTTTTGAGCATGTTGAAGGCCACGGTATGAATGCAGAAGAATTGGCCCGAAATGCCCGCCTGGGTCATTATTTCATCCAAAACCTCAACGAAAATCAGACCTTGCCCCTTGCAGACCAGTCCTTTGACGCGGTTTTGAATACGGTATCGGTGCAGTACTTGCAATATCCCGAACAAGTCTTTGCCGAGATCTACCGCATCTTGAAACCAGGGGGCATTGCCATTTTCAGCTTCTCAAATCGCATGTTTTATCAAAAAGCGATCGCAGCCTGGCGCGACACCTCCGAAGCCGGTCGTGTTGAGTTAGTGAAGCGCTACTTTAGCTCAGTACGAGGCTTTAGCACCCCAGAGGTGATCGCCAAAGCCTCCGAAGTCCCCGCCATCTTACAAATGATGGGCTTGGGCGGCGGCGACCCCTTCTACGCCGTCATCGCCGAACGGATGGAAGTCTTGGTGTCGTGATCATTTATAAAATTCTGGTTGTCGGCCCCTGATGCCGAGGGGCGAACAGCCATATCGCCCCTATGACAACCACGCCTGCGTCACCTGGTCGATTTCTCCTCGTTCTGCCAAACTCAACTCCCATCCCAGCGCTCCCGCATTCTGAGTTGCTTGTCCCGCATTCTTAGCCCCTGGAATCGGCACCACATTTCCCTGACCAATCAACCAATTAAGCGCCACCTGAGCGGGTGTTCGCTCATGGGCTATCCCCACCTGCTTAAGCACTTCAATCACAGGCGCAATTTTTTCTAACCCGTTTTTACTAAATTTCGGATCAAGGCTCCGTGCCCCCGTCGGCTTCTGATAATTCTCAAGGCTATATTTGCCCGTCACCAA
>JBCCRZ010000457.1:0-5446 GCA_039200855.1 Cyanobacteria bacterium P01_D01_bin.44
CGGATTAAGAAAGCAGCATGAGGCGTTGGCAGGTGGTAAGTTTGGGTTGCACTGTCGTATGTCACAATGCGCCCAGTCACCATCGCTCCCAACCATTCCCGCACATAGCGTTCATTGAGACCAGCTGCCTCAGCAATCTCCTGACTTGTGACAGGTGGCAAGGTGGCCATTGTGTCCAGCAGACCTGTCCGGTGGCCAATGGATAGCATACTGGCCAGTGCACCACTGTTAAGGATATCGAGTAGACGATTGACAAACGCGGCTGACTGTTCTTGTAGTTGACTATCGGTTTGTACCGGGTCGGGCGGTCGTGTTTCAGATTTTATTAAACTATTTAGGGTTGTCATCATAACCTCCAAGTTCATTTGGATTGATATGATTCAACAGTAGAAAGACGATGGTTGCCCGTTCGTTGCTCCAGCGTTCCCCCTCGAGCGCATTATCCTATAGAGAAGCAGGTATTGATGGCAGTACCGACCCTACAGATCGCACTCCTTGGTAATTTTCGTCTGATAGTGGACGGGATGATGGCGACAGGAATGCGGCTGCGATCGCAGCAGTTAATCGCCTATCTGATTTTGCATCGCCAGGCTCCCCAGTCCCGTCGTCACATTGCTGGCCAATTCTGGCCTGATATTGCTGACGGCCAGGCTCGCACAAACCTGCGTAAAGAGCTGCATCATTTGCGTCACAATTATCCCGTTATTGAGCAGCTGATCGTAATTACAAAGCAAACCCTGCAGTGGCAGCCGCAAATCCCCTGTGTAGTAGACGTCGAAGGGTTCGAAGGGGCTCTTGAAACAGCTAAACATCAGAAAGGTGCTGCGGCTGTTAACGCTCTGGAAATAGCCCTGAATGCCTATCAGGACGATCTTTGGCCCGACTGCGACGCCGAGTGGATTTCCTCTGAACAGGAGCGGCTTCGACAGCAGTATGTAAGCGCTTTAGCCCAAATTACTCAGCTGCTGCAAGGGCTAGGTGAAACATCACGTGCGATCGCAACCGGGCAGCAGTGGCTGCAGGCCGCTCCATTGGATGAGAATAGCTATCAAACATTGATGACGTTGCATGGGGAGAGTGGCGATCGGGCCGCAGCTTTGCAGCTTTACCACCAATGCATGACAACCCTCCAAGAGGAGCTAGGGGTGAACCCCAGTCCAACAACAGCCGGGATTTATCAACGGTTATTAATGGCTGAAGAGGCCATAGATAAGCCGTCCAGAAATCAAGGCCCCCCCGTGGATGCAGCATTGTCTCCGCCAGTTTCACTATCAGTGCAACCCAAATCCACCGTTGTTGGCCGAGAAGACCTGCTGGAAATCCTTGAGGATTGGCTACTAACCACGCCTGAGTCGGTGCCCCTGATACTATTAACGGGTGAACCGGGCATTGGTAAAACCCGCTTGCTAGAAGCTTTAACAGATTCTGCCCTGGAACATCACTGGCAAGCCTCTTGGGGCCGTGCGTTTGGGGCTGAGCAATTGCGTTCCTATGGGGTATGGATTGATCTGCTGCGGGCATCGTTTTTTTCCGCAGAATTTCCAGCTCTCAGCGAGTTCTTTGCCGTTCAACAACAGCCCCGCGATCACAGCCAGTTACTCGATGCCGTTGTCCAGGCGCTGAGTAAAGTCGCCAGTCCTAAACAACCCCTACTGTTAATCTTTGACGATATCCATTGGTTAGACGAAGCCTCCACAAACCTGCTGCACTACGTGTTTCGTCTACTCGGTCAGGGCTCGTTGCGGATTGCTTGCTCTGCCCGGTTGCCTGAACTCCAAGACAACACCGCAGCCCATACCCTGGTTAAGTCTTTGCGGCGAGCCAATCGTCTGCAGGAAGTTTCGGTTCCCCCACTCTCTCCTGACGCCATCGAGTTGTTGGTGCAGCCCATCCTGCAGCCAGCCAGCCCATCACAGCTACAGGACATATATCAAGACATATATCAAGACATATATATCGACAGTGGTGGCAATCCCTTGTTTGCCCTGGAAGTGGTCCGCTCCAACACCATGGAAGCAGCTAGCGATTTAACCAGGTTAATTGAAGATCGCTTAGAGCGATTAGAGGGTGCAGCCCGAGATCTATTACCCTGGGCCTCAGCTCTCGGACGGCGCTTTAATCCAGAAACCCTGGCCCTGGCCGCTAGCTATCCGCCTATGCAATTTTTAACCGCTATGGAGCAGTTGGAACAACAGCAAATTGTGCGTCCGACACCAGAGCAACTTATCGAAGACCAGGGAAACTATGACTTTGTCCATGATTTGGTGCGGCAGGCAGCCTACGGCCAGCTATCTCAGCCGCGCAGGCGACTCATTCACGGCCAGCTAGCGAAAACGCTAGAAACTCAAACCATTGATGATGACCTGGCCAGTCAAGTGGCCTACCATGCGGGTCTATCTGGCAACCATAGCCTGGCTGCACGATCCAGTACGGCGGCGGCAGCTCGTAGCTTACGTTTATTTGCCTATGAAGATGTGATTCGCTTAGTGAATCAAGGACTGGCGCACTGCAACCGTCTACCCAGTTCCGATCGTTTGTTGTTTTCAGCCCAGCTACTACGGGCCAGAGTATTCGCCGGAGTTGCCCCCAAGGATGCCGTTAATTTAGAAACGCAGCTACAGCAGCTATTAACAGATGCCGTCAACCTTTCAATATCCGAAGCCCAAGTCATTGCTGAGGACGCTCTAAATATCTTGAATTATGAGCGGGGATATCTCAAAACCGTGCAGGCTCAAACCCTCAAAGCTTTAGAGGACTTACCCCCCAGTCCGCAACTTCAAGCTAAGAGTCTGGCCGCAACTGGATGCTGTCTGGCTGAAATCGAGCGTGATATGAAACGAGCTGAGGCAATCTTGCTCGAAGCCCAGACGTTAGCTGATCGATTAGGTTTGGTTCTTACCGACATCGCCACAGGATTAGGCGGTGTTGAACGTCATCGCGGCAACTATGGGCAAGCGCGGATTCATTTACAAAAGTCCCTACAGATCAACCGCAGTCGCCAGGAATTTATGTCTCAGAGTTATGCGCTGCTGCAATTGGTGATGACGGGCTGGGACCAGCATCAACCAAACGTGAGCGATGCCCAGGCTTTATTAGAGCTGTCGAGCCAGCTACCTGCTAGCAGCGAGGGCACCTTTGCAGAAGCCTTGATTGCACTCCATACATTTTCGGAAGATGCCAATGTAACTGCTCCCCTTGACCAGACCTTAGATCAGCTCCAGCAACTGGATGCCCAGCGCAAACTCGTCTTTGTCGCGAGTCACGCCAGTGAGCTTGCCTTGGTCCATGGTGAGTGTAATACGGCCCAACGGTATGCTGCGATCGCAAGCCAGGCTGCTCAGCAAGTAGACCATCCTAACGACGTAGCCGGAGCCGGAGCTTTACTTGTCCTCAGTGCTTCTACACAAGAGAAAAAACAGCAACACTATCAAACCTTGAAGAAGACAATTGGTGATCACACGTCCCTGAGCGCCCGTGCTCAATCGTTAATCCATCAGGCCCAGCATGCCGTCGAACAATCAATCGCAAAAATCCCTTAAGCTGGCTTCTAATCTAAAGTATTCACCTTAGAATTTTGGAGTTGATTCAAATCTAATGTAAACATGGCCTTAATTGTTGTTGAAGCTAGTTATGATCCACCCATCGATCAAACTCTTTGGGATCAATTAGCAGAGAGGTCTCTTCCTTGTTTCTCAGAGCGTAATATTACCTGGCAGCGCACCTATTTATCACGAGATCGCAGGCGCACTGTCTGCGAATTGGAAGCCGCTGATGCTGATACCGTTCGTGCTGCGTACCAACGAGGTAACATTCCCTACGATAATATCTGGTCAGCCGACTTAGTAGAGACATTACCTATGGATGTTTAAGATTTTTCCAACACATTTCTCCTCCCTGGGCGCTACTCTAGAAGTTCTCGATTGCTCAATAGGGTGAGTTCATCGTTCTCTCTGAAAGTACTCACTTCACCCTATTGAGCGTAAAATAATGGCGTTTACCTATGAAGATATACTGGCAGGCCCAATTGTACGCCGGGTGGAGCCTGGTCTAGCGGCAGTCTGGATTGCCCTGAGAAAACCGGCACAAGTGACCTTCAAGATTTGGGAGGGGTTAGTACGAGGGGACACGAATCAAACCCCACTGGTGACTGGGCAAGTCATCGACACTCGGCCAGTGGGCGCAGATTTGCACTTTGCACTCGCGATCGCAACCATGACCGACAGTGGCAATGACCTGCAAAGCGATCGCCTCTATAGCTACGACTTACAGCTAAAATCCCCTGGGGAGAATAATACCCAGGGCTTTATGTCCCTCGGTTTGTTAGCAGAACGCAAAACAGATGATGTCGTCACCCATTTACCCCTAGGCTACGATCCGGGACTGTTGCCCGGTTTCGCGTTGCCCCCCAGCGATATTAAAAATCTGAATATGCTACAGGGTTCCTGTCGCAAGCCGCATAGCACAGGCGATGACGCCATGGCCTATATAGACGCCCTGTTTGAATCAGGGGAGAAAAAAAACTTTCGAGATCCGCTCAAGCGACCACATCAGCTATTTTTAACGGGAGATCAGATCTATGCCGATGAAGTCGCTTCGGACTATCTAGCTCTGCTCAATACGGTGGGCAATCGTCTCCTCTCTGGCGAGGACGACGAGATTATCGAGCAGCTTCCCTTTGAACATTCGGGCAAGGCCTACGGAATCCCGGCATCTGTGGAGCATTTTCCCCCAAGTCGTCGCCAGCGCTTGACCCGTCAGGCAGCCAAGTTTACCTCCGGTTTTGCCAGTTCCCATCTGCTGAGCTTTGGCGAATATTGCGCGGCGTATTTGCTGAACTGGTCGAATGTGCTATGGCCAGCGGACTTTTTTGAGCAGGCGCTGGCAGCTCGCTGGCAGCGAGTCCAGGCCTATAAAACAGACCGAGCTGCCCTTAGAAAAGCGCTGGAAGACGCCAAGCTAGAGGATAAGGCCAAGGACATTGCCAAGCAAAAGCTAGATTCCTATGCAGCCTGGAAATTGTTGCCGCCAGCCTGGCGCAAGATTGATCGAGACCTGAGTGATCGTGCCAGGGGGCTGGATTGGGGCGCTGAGGATCTAGAAGGCTTCGCAATTCAAGCGCCACCGAATACGACTGAAGATGATCAAGGAAGCGTGGACTTCCCGAAATCAGTGCCGACAGCAGTGAAATCTGCATTGGCTGAGACCTTATCGCCTAGCTGGTTTGTGGGATGGTACAACCTTGGCTTTGCCCCCGACATTGATGAGGATGAGCTGCATAGCGATCAGGTGCTAGAGGAGTTGCGATCGCTCCAAAACTTTTACGCGGGTCTGCCCAAGGTGCGCCGGGTATTGGCTAATGTACCCACCTACATGACCTTTGATGACCATGAAACCACAGATGATTGGAACATCACCCAAAACTGGATCACCCATGTGAATGGTGCAA
>JBCCRZ010000458.1:0-5416 GCA_039200855.1 Cyanobacteria bacterium P01_D01_bin.44
ACCCCTACCGAAGTCGAACGCTACCGCCGCCAGATGATGTTGCCTGGTCTGGGTGAAACCGGACAGCGCCAGTTAAAAAACACCACGGCGTTGGTAACGGGGGTGGGTGGGTTAGGCGGCACCGCTGCTCTCTATCTGGCCGTCGCTGGCGTTGGCAAGCTGATCTTGGTGCGAGGCGGTGACCTGCAGCGAGACGACCTAAATCGGCAAATTCTCATGACCGATGATTGGGTGGGTAAGCCCCGAGTGTTTAAGGCCCAAGAAACCTTGAGTAAACTCAACCCTGACATCGAGATCGAGGCGGTGTGCAACTATGTCAGCGCCGACAATATCGATGCCCTGGTACAACAAGCAGACATCGCCTTAGACTGCGCCTTTGACTTTAAAGAGCGAGACTTACTCAATGCCGCCTGTGTGCGCTGGGGCAAACCCATGGTGGAGGCCGCCATGAATAGCATGGAAGCCTACCTCACCACCATTGTGCCGGGGGAAACCCCGTGCTTGACTTGTCTATTTCCCGAAAAACCAGAATGGGATCGCTGGGGTTTTGGGGTATTGGGAGCCGTGTCGGGCACCCTGGCCTGCCTGGCCGCTCTGGAGGCAATTAAGCTGATCACCGGTTTAGGCGACCCTCTACTGGGGCAACTATTAACCATGGATTTGGCCCGTGCCGAATTCGCCAAACGTCGCCCCTACCACGATCCCAACTGTCCTGTCTGTGGCCCAGTCACACAGGCGTCCGCTCAACAGGTTACTGTTGCCCCCCTTTCTCTCTGTTGAATTCTACCTAGACCTATGCCCTGGATTACTCTGATCTTGTTTGGCCTGGCAGTTGTCTCCTGGCAATTCGCCCTAAAGCACCCCGATGATGTGGGCCGATTTTTGGGAACTCAATCTGCTCTCTTCTGTTTGGTGGCTGGCTTGATAAAAGCACCCTTACTTTTACAAGGCGCTGCCTTGGTGGGGATATTAGTTTCTCCGACCTGTTCATCAAAGGCCGAGCGAGTGCTCAAACCCAGCTGCCCTCAGCTGTGTTTGCGGCGGAGACAATGTCGTTCGCTGCAGAGATTCTAGGTCACGCTCTAGACAGAAATCCGTTTTCAAAGTTGTCTCTACAGGAAAAAGATCTTATGGCTGTTACATTGACTGAAGTTGCTGAACTACGTCTGCGAACCTTTGTTCGTGGCACCCCTGACTATACCCCCACCCGAGGCATTCGCCTGGCCGTCAAAGACGGGGGTTGCAACGGCTATGAATATGACATCAAGGTGGCGAATGCCCCTAACCCTGACGACGAAGTGACTGAGGCCGGCAGTCTTAAAGTTTTTGTAGACCCGCAAAGCGCCCCTCTACTCGATGGCGTTGTTGTAGACTACATTGATAGCCTGCTGGAAAGCGGTTTCAAATTTACCAACCCCAACGCCACCGATACCTGCGGCTGTGGCAAATCGTTCCAGTCAGGAGAAGGCGGGCCAACCGGAGTGCCCTGCTCGTAGAGGGTAGAGAGTGGAGGGTAGAGAGTAGAGGGTAGAGAATAAAACTTTATGCTACTCCCCCATTCCCTACTACCCATCACCCACTACCCATCACCCACTACCCATTCCCCACTACCCATCACCCCCAACCTACAGAGGAGATCCACTATGGCCACTTACCAAGTTCACCTGATCAATAAAAAGCGCAATATCGATGTCACCATTCCGGTTGAAGAAGATATGTATATCCTCGATGCCGCAGAAGAAAATGACCTCGAGCTACCTTTCTCCTGTCGAGCTGGGGCTTGCTCTAGCTGTGTTGGCAAGATCGTTGAAGGAGAAATTGATCAGGAAGACCAGTCTTTTTTAGAGGATGAGCAAATGGACAAGGGATTTGCCTTGTTGTGTGTTGCCTATCCGCGCTCAGATTGCACGATTAAAACCCACATGGAAGCATATTTAGTGTAGTCGCAACTGTTTAGAAGGGTAGAGATTGCATATGTTTACGGGTTTTACGATATCTGGAGCATCCCTAAAGTTGCTGAAGGTGGGTGAACGTGGCGTTATCGCCAGAGTTAAGGGAGCTAACCCCGCTGTTGCCGACCAATTGAGAAGGCTGGGATTATCCCCTGGGACGTCTATCACCTTAGAACAAAGGTTTCCCCGGTTTGTGATACGCACTCACAAAGGTCCATTGGCACTCACTCAAGCCATGATTCAATCAATTTATGTGCGTACTCGAGCTTCCTAAAACAAACTTGCAATAGTAGGAGTCAGAAAAATGGCAGAAATTGGAATTTTTTATGGCACCACCTCGGGTGTTACCGAAGAAATCGCAGAGAAAATCCAGGAAGAAATCGGCGAAGATATCTGTGATTTGCACAGCATGGAGGAAGATTTTGATGATGTTGATGATTTATTGAAATATGATTACTTACTCCTTGGCTGCTCAACTTGGGGCGCAGGGGAAGTCCAAAATGACTGGCGTGAACCGCTGTTTGATATGGAGGTCGATAAACCCGATTTTTCTGGAAAGACCATTGCTCTCTTTGGCCCAGGCGATTGTGAGGGGCACGGCAAGCACTTTGTAGGTGCCTTGGGAACCCTTTACGATCAATTTAAAGCGCTAGGAGCCAAAGTTGTGGGGGCTGTCTCAACAGAAGGATATTCCTTTGAGAAGTCTACGGCAATTCGGGACGGTCAATTTGTCGGGCTGCCCCTTGATGAGGTAAATGAAAGCGATAAAACAGATCAACGGATTGCTGACTGGCTAGAATCGCTTAGGGCTGATTTTCCGGCACTGGCTTCCTAAAGGGTGAGCGCTATTAGCAGACTTTCACCACGAGTTAAGCTCGTCTAAGCTAAAATGATGTGTCACTTTCTAGATCGATTGCAAACAGAATCTATGACCACTCCAGTCGGTGACACCTCTCCAGCCGGTGACACCTCCCAGTTTAAGCGCAGGTGGGCTGACTATTACCAGGCGGTGGCGGGCCGTCCTCCCCGTGACACATTAGTAACAGCCCTTGATCGCTTCGCTGCCGAATCTGAAACACCCAAATCTACCGCTGGATTTGCGGTAGATTTGGGCTGCGGAGATGGACGCGACACGGTAGAGCTGATTCGTCGAAATTGGCGGATTCTGGCCATTGATGGAGAACCAGAGGCGATTACTCGGCTGACCAAACGTCAGGATATTAATCGCCTCTATTTAGAAACCCGAGTGCAGCGGTTTGAGGACCTTACCTTGCCGCCGGGGGTAGATTTAATCAATGCTAGTTTTTGCTTGCCTTTTTGCCCACCAGAGCACTTTTTAGATCTCTGGGAAGAAATTGTGATGGCCCTACGGTCGGGGGGGCGATTTTGCGGTCACCTGTTTGGCGATCGCGACTCCTGGGCTGTTTACCCTGATATTAGTTGCCACACTCGTCGCCAGCTCGATCAGCTATTGGCTCCCTTTGAGGTAGAGTTATTGGATGAGGAAGAGCATTTTGGCAAAACGGCTCTAGGGGAGGAAAAAAACTGGCATATATACAATATTGTTGCCCGATTGTTACCCAAACGTCGCCTATATAGCTGAGCTTATCAACAGCCTTTAAAACCCCTCGAAAAGCTGTCTGTTCTCATCCCGTTCAAGCTAGCGAACCTACTCAGAGGACATATTCTATTTTGAATGCCAGGGGCCACTCCAAAGTCTCTAGACATATTGATTTTGCTAAGGTAAACCATTGTTATTCGGCTTGAATCGCTGATATTGAGTTTGAGCCATGTGACCCTTTTTAGGGGATCCCCTAGCTGCTCCAGCTCCCTTCTCATAAACCTTTGGCGGATGCCCAGAGGGCTTTAGGGAGATGGGGGGATCTTTGCGAGAAAGGGATGCTGATAAATCATTTTGTTTACTTAATTAAATAACTCCTTGGTGAAATGTTATTCATCCGTATTCGCCTGAAGTTAATGCTCTAAAGTGAGTTTTAGATATTGAGAAAAGCTTAAAGACCTGGATTTGGTTTAATGAATACAATTTTGCGGTATCGGATCTGGTGAAATGTTGTTTAGAGTATATGAATAAGTTTGTGTTGGTGGCTACGCCTCTGGATTGTGTCGGTGTTCTCAAGAGCCGATAGAAATTAACAGCCAGACTTGACATCATCTAGACTTGGCATCATCTAGACCTTGATATTTATCATTTAGGAGAAACGTTTATGCAGGTTGCCAAAGACGTGACTCAGCTCATTGGTCGGACACCCCTGGTGCAGCTGAACCGGATCCCTCAGGCAGAGGGATGTTTTGCTAAAATTTTGATCAAGCTAGAGGGCATGAATCCCGCTGCTTCTGTGAAAGATCGCATCGGTGCAAACATGGTTCAGGCGGCTGAGGTGGCGGGTGAGATTACCCCCCATCAAACCGTTCTAGTAGAACCCACCTCTGGTAACACTGGCATTGCCCTGGCGATGGTCGCCGCCGCCAAGGGCTATCGTCTGATTCTCACCATGCCCGAAACCATGAGTCTCGAGCGTCGCGCCATGCTCAAAGCCTACGGCGCAGAACTGGTGCTCACCCCAGGGAATCTGGGTATGAAAGGTGCGATCGCAAGGGCAGAAGAGATTGTGACCCAACTGCCCGATGCCTTTATGCCCCAGCAGTTTAAAAATCCTGCCAATCCCCAGGTTCATCGAGAAACGACCGCCGAAGAAATTTGGGCTGATACCGATGGTCAGGTAGATATGGTGGTGGCTGGGGTTGGTACAGGCGGCACAATCACCGGCATTGCTGAAGTGTTAAAGCCTCGCAAGAAGAGTTTTCGAGCGATTGCCGTGGAGCCTACAAGTAGCCCAGTGCTCTCCGGTGGCAGTGCTGGCCCCCATAAAATCCAGGGGATTGGGGCTGGCTTTGTCCCGTCAATTCTTGAGGTTGATTTGATCGATGAGGTGGTCACCGTCACTGACGACTCGGCCATGGCCTTTAGCCGCCGATTGGCCCGAGAAGAGGGCTTACTCTCCGGGATCTCTGCTGGGGCTGCCCTGGCCGCGGCTATCCAGGTCGGCCAACGGCCTGAAAACGAAGGTAAGCTGATTGTTGTCATCCAGCCCAGCTTTGGTGAACGCTACCTGAGCACGGTGCTGTTTAAAGATCTAGAGCCTGCTTATCCAGCTCTGATACCCGATGCCCTACCGTCAAACTACTCTGTCCCCGTTTCTTGAGGTTGAAAGCACTCAATCATGAATACGCCCTCTAATCCTTTACCCCCCGACCCTCGCCAGACGCTTTACTGTGAGCTGATCGACCGGCTACTGGCCTGTCCCAATGGAGAAGAACCTGAGCTCCTCAATGCCGAGCCCGACCTGTTGGATGCCGGATTTGTGCAAACCCTGATGCAAACCGCCAGCTATTTTGCCCATCAAGATAACCCTGATGCGGCTAAGTTTCTGGTCTTTATCGCC
>JBCCRZ010000459.1:0-5406 GCA_039200855.1 Cyanobacteria bacterium P01_D01_bin.44
ACGGTGCAGCCAATGGTGGCGCGTACCGGCTATGAGCTAATCGTGGGCAGCAGTGTTGATGCCCAGTTTGGCCCTGTGTTGTTGTTTGGTAGCGGCGGGCAGCTGGTAGAGGTCTATCGCGATCGCGCCCTTGGCCTGCCGCCCCTCAACACTACTCTGGCCCGGCGCTTGATGGAACAAACTCAGGTGTATACGGCCCTTAAAGGGGTTCGCGGCCAGGCCAGCGTCGACCTGGCGGCCCTCGAACAGCTGCTGGTGAGATTTAGTCAGTTGGTGGTGGCTTACCCCGAAATCAAGGAGATCGAAATTAACCCCCTGCTGGCCTCTGCCGATCACCTGCTGGCGCTGGATGCACGGGTGGTGCTGCACGGGCCAGAGGTGCCGGAGGAGCGGTTGCCTAAACCGGCGATCCGCCCCTACCCCGACCAATATGTCCGCCCCTGGACCCTGCCTGACGGCCTGGCGGTGACAATTCGACCGATTCGCCCTGAGGATGAACCCCTGATTGTGGCATTTCATCAGACCCTGTCAGAAGAGAGTATCTATTTTCGATATTTTCACCTGATTAAGCTGCAGGCCAGGGTGGCCCATGATCGGCTCACCCGCATTTGTTTTATTGACTACGATCAGGAAATGGCGCTAGTGGCTGAGCATCTGGATCCAGAGACGAATGAGTGCACGATTTTGGGGGTAGCTCGACTCAGTCGCCTGCACGGCTTAAATGAGGCAGAATTTGGCATGTTGATCAACGATCGCTACCAGGGTCGAGGATTAGGGTCAGAGTTATTGCGATCGCTCGTTACTATTGCCCAAGCCGAGGGGCTCACCCGGATTTCAGCTGATATCCTGCCCCAAAATCGGGCTATGCAGCATCTGTGCCAAAAACTTGGGTTTACGGTCCAGCGCGATCGCGGCGAAGTGCGAGTCTCTTATGATTTATAGCGGCTCGGTTACGGCAAGTCCGTTTGAATCGGGCAGACACAGCTTTCTTGGTCCAACCACCGTTCTCCCACCTGATGGAGTGCGATCAACACCGGTTTAAGCTCCCTACCCTTAGCTGTGAGGGTATATTCCACCCGAGGGGGCACTTCAGGATAGGCTTGTCGCTGGACAAGCCCCTGCCCTTCTAAATTTCGGAGTCTCGCCGTGAGGGTTTTGGTACTGATCCCCGGCAGGGCTTTTAGCAGCTCGTGGGTGCGATGATCCCCCGTCCATAACTCTCGCAAAATTAAGATCGACCATTTGTTGCCTAACGTATCCAGTACAAACTGGATCGGGCATTGCAGTTGCAGACAATCAGGGGTGTCGAGCATAAATCTTTAAAGAACCCGGCTATTTGTTCCTTATTCTCGACGATCCATGGGACATCAAGGTAAGGAGATCCTGAGATTATGGGAAATTTAAGCTTTCTTTAAGGCAAATATCGAGCCCTGGTATCCAGCATTTTTTTACTTCAGGTCAGTCTATCTTTTTCCAGCGGGGCCCTAAGGCACTGTCCAGAAACCTTCTTGCTCTTTATCAGAGACCTGCAAGGATATAAAGACAAACTGTACAAGAGGATCTCAACATGAATCGATGGTTAGCGGGTATGCGCATTTTGATCTCAGCCCTGCTGTGTGTCTGGCCATTTAGAATGCCGCAGTGGAATCAGCTAAAACAAATCTGGTCCGCCCAAGATCGGATGACCGCCAGTCTTGCAGTCGTTCCTATCCGCTCCAGTTACCGGTCCAGTGGCCAGCACTAGTCGGCAGTCTTTTACCCTCAAGCAGGAGGACATTTTCAGATGAAGATCGTTATCCAGGGGAAAAACATTGAAATTACAGAGGCTATTAACAGCTACGCCCATCACAAAGTGAGCAAAGCGGTTAACCATTTTGAAGGCATGGTGAACGAGGTTGATATTACACTATCGGTTTACCGACATCCCCACGCCCAAGCTCAGCAAACCGTTGAGGTGACAACCTATGCAAGAGGCACTGTGATTCGGGCAGCGGAGAAGCATGAGAACCTCTATGCCGGCATTGATCTGGTGGCTGACAAACTGACTCGCCAGCTAAAGAAGTACAAAGATAAACAGCACCGTCGGGATCATACTCAATCTAAGCCCCGCGATCAGGCTCTCGACCTGCCCAGCCTGCCTACCAATCTGATGGGAGATTTGACGAAACATCGAACCCCTCAACTGCCTGCCAAAGTGGTGCGAAACAAATTTTTTGCCATGCCGCCCATGTCGGTACAGGATGCGTTGGACAGACTACAGCTGATCGATCACGATTTTTACATGTTTCAGAACACACACACGGGAGAAATTAATGTCATTTATGAGCGAAACCACGGTGGCTATGGGTTGATCCAACCCCGTCAAACAACGAGTGTGAATTAATTCACAGACAGCATCCCGGCAAGACTTAATCTTCTTATAAGCCTTTGCGTGCTTGTTTGTATTGCGTGTAACAGGAAAAATCGAACCTGTCGAACATTCTTGAATAAAATAGAGGCAAATATACGGTCTCTAGGTGGCTTCATTTCGCTACGTGACAGAAGACATTTTATGCCCGCTCATCTTTTGCCCCAGAACACCCTCTAAAGAAGCCATTATCATGAATAATCACTCACGCAATACCCTCCAGCAGGGGATGTCTGACCCGTCTACAGCAGCTGTTAACCGATCTGCTCAGGCTGATCAATCGATCCAGCTCGACAATAGCCGTACCGGGTTGAGCAAAGTTGCTCTAAAGCAATCCTTTATCGACAACTTGAACTACGCCCAGGGCAAGGATGAGTGTTTTGCGACCGCCTATGACTACTATATGGCGATTGCCCAGAGTGTCCGAGATCGACTGACCCAGCGCCGTATCCAAACGGCTAAAAGCTATGCCAGCCAAGATGTCAAAATGGCCTACTACCTATCGGCAGAGTTTCTCCTGGGCAGGCACTTGGGCAACAGCCTGATTAATTTGGGCCTGTACGAAGAGGTGCAGGCTGTGCTGCAAGAGGCCGGACTCGATCTCGATGAGCTATTAGAACAGGAAGCAGAGCCGGGGCTGGGCAATGGTGGCTTAGGACGGCTGGCCGCTTGTTTTCTAGATGCCCTGGCGACCCTCGAAATCCCGGCTACGGGGTATGGTATCCGCTATGAGTTTGGCATCTTTGATCAGATTATTCGAGAGGGGTGGCAGTTAGAAGCCCCTGACAACTGGCTTCGGTTTGGCAACCCCTGGGAAATCGCCCGGCCCGAGTATCGGGTGGAGGTCAAGTTTGGCGGCTACACCCATGCCTATACCGATCAGCAAGGCCATTACCAGGTTCGCTGGATACCCGAACAAACTGTTTTGGGGGTACCCTACGACACCCCGGTACCTGGCTATGATAACTATACGGTTAATACGCTTCGGCTCTGGAAAGCCGAGGCCAGCGAAGCATTCAATTTTCAGGCTTTTGATGCGGGTGATTATATCGGAGCCGTCTCAGACAAGATGTATTCTGAGACCATTTCGAAGGTGCTCTATCCCAACGACAATACGCCCCAGGGGAGAGCGTTGCGTCTAAAGCAGCAATACTTCTTTGTCTCTTGTTCGTTGCAAGATATTATCCGGCTGCATTTACGCACCCACGATAGTCTGGATAATCTGCATGAGAAGGCCGCGATTCAACTCAATGACACGCATCCCGCCATCGGGGTGGCTGAGCTGATGCGGCTGCTCGTTGATGATCATCAAATGCCGTGGGATCAGGCTTGGGAAATTGTCCAACGGAGTTTTGCTTACACCAACCATACCCTCATGCCCGAAGCGCTAGAGCGCTGGTCAGTCAACCTCTTTGGGGAGCTCTTACCTCGACATCTCGAAATCATCTATGAGCTCAACCATCATTTTCTCTACGATGTCTATACGCAATATCCTGGAGATCAGGGCCGACTCGCTCGTCTCTCTTTAATTGAAGAAGGCTACGAACAGTCTGTGCGTATGGCCCACCTTGCCTGCTTAGGCAGTCATTCAATTAATGGGGTAGCTGCTCTCCACACCCAGCTACTTAAGCAAGATGTATTAAAAGATTTTTATGAGCTATGGCCTGAGAAATTTAACAACAAAACCAACGGGGTGACGCCGCGCCGCTGGCTGATGTTGGCAAATCCCGAGCTGGCTCAGCTGATCACAGAGAAAATGGGTCGAGGCTGGGTCAAGCACCTTGAGGATCTAAGATCGCTGGAGGACTGGATAGAGGACCCCGCCTTTCAGCAACGCTGGTTTGAGATTAAACAAGCCAACAAGCAAGCCCTGGCGACCTACATTCGCGAACATCACAGCCTGATTGTCAATCCTGATTCTCTCTTTGATATCCAGGTTAAGCGCATCCATGAATATAAGCGGCAGCTCTTAAATGTGCTGCACATCATTACGCTCTACAACCAAATCAAGCAAGATCCTGACATTGACATGCTGCCCCGCACCTTTATTTTTGGGGGTAAAGCGGCACCAGGCTACTATTTAGCCAAGCTCATTATCAAACTCATCAATGCTGTTGCTGAGGTGGTTAATAATGACGCCGATGTTGGAGGGCGCTTACAGGTCGTCTTTTTGGCGAATTACAACGTTTCGCTGGGGCAGTGTGTCTATCCTGCGGCGGATCTCTCTGAGCAAATCTCGACTGCCGGTAAAGAAGCGTCTGGGACCGGCAATATGAAATTTGCGCTGAATGGGGCGCTGACGATTGGAACTTTGGACGGTGCGAATATTGAAATTAGAGACGCCGTGGGGGCAGAGAACTTTTTCTTGTTTGGGTTAACGGCTGAAGCCGTCTCGACCCTTAAGCAGAATGGGTACGCCCCCCAGGATTATTACCACGGCAATCCGATGCTCAAAACCGTGATCCAGCAGATTGCGACCGGGTATTTCTCACCCGACCAGCCCGATCGGTTTACGCCCATTGTCCGCTCATTGCTGCATAGTGATGAGTATATGATCTGCGCCGACTACCAGGCCTATGTCGATTGTCAGCAAGCCGTGAGTGCTGCCTACCGCGATCAAAATGCCTGGACCCGAATGTCGATTTACAATGCGGCGAGGACGGGGCAATTTTCTGCCGACCGGACCATTACCGAATACTGTCAGGATATCTGGAAGATTGAGCCTGTTAAGGTGACCCCCGAAGATAGCTATCCGGTGAGACTTTCTCCAGAGAGTGCTCGTCAAGGGCTGGATAAAGCGCCGATGCGCTCAGTATTCGGCTGATGGCTGACGGCCTACTAGCCCAGCAAAAATAGCACTGGTTGCAAACATGATCAGACTATAAATCGCTGCTGGGATGGCCATGCTTGGGTTGTTTAAGAAGGTGGGGGCACTGGCAACGGCAATCGCTAGGGTGCCGTTTTGAATGCCCACCTCGACCGTGATCGATTTGGCACTG
>JBCCRZ010000460.1:0-5401 GCA_039200855.1 Cyanobacteria bacterium P01_D01_bin.44
AAAACAATGCAAAGTTAGCGTTTTTCAGCCGGTGTCAGCTAAAGCTGAACCCGAGAATTAGCTGCCCATTGCACCGACAACATAGTCGAAATAGGTGGCTGCTTCAGCGGCATCTTCGCTAGAGAGCAGGGAGGACGCAACGCCCTTCATGCAGCGAATGGACTCAGCCACGGCTGGAACAGAAGTCCCTAGAGAGTTGTACATCTCTTTAGCACCGACCAGACCAATCTCTTCGATCGGGGTGACATCCCCTGCAACCACACCGTAGGTGACGAGACGCAGATAGTAATCCATGTCTCTTAGACAGGTTGCTGTCATTTCGTCGCCGTAGGCGTTACCACCAGGGGAGACTACGTCAGGTCGCTTTTGAAAAAGCTGGTCACCCGCTTGCTTGATGATGCGCTCACGAGACTCAGTGAGAACCTGGGCAATGCGCAGACGGCGCTCACCTGAGGTAACGAAGCCCTTGATACGATCTAATTCGCCGGGGCTGAGGTAACGAGCCTCAGCATCAGCATTCACGATTGATTTCGTGACAATACTCATTGTATGGATTCCTCCGAAAGAATATAACCAGATGAAACTTTACTGGCGTTCACCTTCAAAGAGCTGAGCCTAGGCAGACCATGCCCAGGAGCAACGCCTAATTTGATCGCTTTACAAGAGAAATCAAACATTAAAATCGGATTCTTTCGAATCCCGATAGGCTCAGCTACCTTCCCAAAACATTTTCCGGCATCTCGCCAACCTTCTTAGAAGAGACGTCACATTTCGTAACATTCTCCCTCAGATTTCTAACGATCACGCAGTGATAAAGGCCACTATTAGACCTTTTCGTTTACAAACGATCTCTCAGAGAAGCCGGTGCTAGCTCCCTGAGAGGTCGTTTTCTGTGGGGATACCCTACTATGTCGGTGAACGGCGGGCACTATGACCCAATCGAAGCGGCCTCTCCGACCGCTGGCTCAAAACTAGGGATAACAATGTCATCGTTTTGACGGGTGAGCTGATTGTAAAGCCGTTCAGTATTCGGAAAGTTAGCCGCTGGCAGCGTTGGGAAGCGACGGTAGGGAACCGTGTCTTCGCCAAAATACTCGGTGTACTCAGGGCTGTTGATCATAGCTCTGATAAAGCCGCGGATGCCCTGGGTTGCCAAAATCTGGTTGTACTTGCGAATTTCTGCCTGGTTGAGCGGGGCACGCCCCAGGAAGTGCTTGGTCCCAAGCTCAATTACCTTAGTGTTTGGATAGGGGGCATAAAACTCCTTGAGGTAGAGATTGGTGTACCCAAGATTTTCCATGAATTCTTTGAGGGTGATTTCACCGTTGCCCAGCTTGCTCTCTAAAGAGGTGAATTCATCTTGGATGACATAAGGAGCCACATCGCGCTCAAAGATTTGGCGATAAGCGGCTTGGACAACCCGTTTTAGATTGGGTTTGTCGGCCAAGCTGGTCAACTTAAAGACCTTACTCTGCTGCCGTTGGGTGTTGACGCCCTGGAGAATGCGCTGTTTGACTTCGATATCGCCACGGGCGCTAGAAACTGCCCCGAGTTCGACAAAGCGGGGGGTGGTGGGCTGGGCAATGGGTTTGAGGCCAACGCCCTTAACACTGCCTGCCCTAAAGTTGCGCATCGATTTCCCTGCAGGGGTAATGTAGCGCTCATAAGGTACGGTGTCTTCGCCAAAAGCTTCGGCATATTCTGAGCTGTCGACGAGGGTGTCAACCAGGGCATAAAAGCCTTTTTTGGCACAAATATCGAAGTATTTGTTGGTCTCCTGGCGACCGTAGGTAGGCCGACCCAAAAGCCGACGGTGGATATATTCGACCGCTTTCATCACATAGAGCGGTGCCCAGTAAGTTTTGCGGAAGGACTCTGACTTTGCCAGCATCCGGATAAAATCGCGCAGGGTGATTTCACCATTTTCTAGCTTGTTTTCGGCAGACTGAAGCCGCTGGCCTGCGTAAACTTCGCGCCCAAAGACTTGCCGGTAAGCGGCGTTTATGACCGCTAAGGTTAAGCTCTCAGCGTAATTAACGCTGGACTGACTACCCGCCCCTGATGCAGCCTGATTGAGACGAAAAACCTTGGGACCTAGAGTGCCGGGAAATTCGCCTCTGGCCCCTGGATTGCTCATCTGGCTCTTGATTGCCGGACCCTGGTGGATCAAAATTCGTCGGGTGTCCTTATTGAAGGGGGCTGGGCTACTGTTGGGGTTGCGGGTTTCTCGCGGGAAGATAGCCCCAAATTGGATCTCAAGTGGATCATTGCCGGAGCCATAGGGATGCTGATCTGGCAGAGGCTGATTGTAGGCTGCAAAGGTGGTCAAAAACTGAGGCACCTTGCGGAAGGGTGCGCTATACCTAAACAGGTCCTGCTGAGGGCCCCAGTTGCGACATTCTTGGGCCTCTTGACCCAACCCGCGAATATAGGGGACGGTTTCTTCCCCAAAGTAGTCAGCGTATTCTTTTGAATCGACCAGGGCATCGACCAGAGCCGACAGCCCCCCCGTAGAGACAATGGAGAAATATTTTTGCACCTCTTCTCGGGAGCTAGGACCGCGCCCCAGAATATGCCGGAAGGCCAGCTCTAAGGCCCGACTGTTGATAAACGGTTCAAAGAACTGCTTGCGGTACAGGGGCGATTTGGCCAGACGACGAATAAACTCCTTCATCGAGATCTGCCCGTTTTTGACCTTGGATTCGAGGTCAGAAATATTGAGGGAGTAAGCCCGCGTAATGTCGCGCTCAAACATTTGGCGATAGGCGGCTTTGACAATCGCGGCTTTCTCCAAGGTAGAGAGGCCTGGCTTCATGGCGTACTTGGGTCGCCGCTCAGCTGCGTTGAAATAGATCTGGGGTAGCTGTAACCCTTGCTGATCGGGAGAGGGGCGCTGGCGCACCTTATTGGAGGGAGAGGGGGCCTTAAATTCGTTGATGAGCAGGTCAAAATACTGAAGTACAATCTCTTTCGCTTCAGCGTCTTGACGAAAATAGGTCACGGTGGCGGCGCGCATGGTCTGGAGCGCGACGATGGTGGCTGCCGTGGAGCAGGCGTTTTCAATGATCTCTCGCAGACCGCGAACGTTGACCTCAATGATACTGGGGTCGCCAGCCACAATGGCGTAGGTCAGATACCGCAGGAACCAGCTCATGTCTCTCAGAGACTTTTGCATGTTACTGGGGCCGTAGCGCGATACGTTAATGGGCCGAAAGCCTGGGGGCGTTGGGCCACTGCTGGTCGTGAGCAGCGCTCGAAACCCACTAAATAATCCGGTACCACCGCTTTCGACATAAGTACTGGTGCCCAGGGTTGACGCAGTCCGCTCGTCTAGGACTTCTCCGCCGCGGGTCATCTCTGGGGGGGCCTGGGTATCAGGCTTCTCTAGATAGGCTAACGGGGAGCCCCCTGTAAAAATCCGGTTGGCGGCTTGGGATACGATCAGCTCTGAGTATTGAGTAATCGCCTGTGCGATCGCAATCCGCTTAGCGCCCGACTTAAAAAAGCTCGACAGTTCACTCAGTTCACCTCGCTCCATATAGCGATCCTGCTGCTCTGCCTGGGAAATCGTCGCAGCTGGCAACGTTTGATAGAGTTGTGGCTGTACTAAAGAGCTTCCACCACTAGCTGTAACAGTCATTCGTTTTCAAAGGCTCCCTTACCAATAGTGCTTGCAAGTGATTGCATTAGCCCTGTTCCTTGGCGCTTGGCACGTCACTAAAAATCAAACCAATGGGCCGACTGGTCTAAATCTTTGGGAATCAATCTTTGTTATTTTGTTATACAGATCTCAATCTTTGAAAGATCCCACTCTTCAGATTAAAACGATTAAGGAACGCAACCTGCGATTGTTAAAAACTGTGTAACATCTTGAAAAAATCTGCGTGAGTCAACCGCAATTTATCCAAAGATCTATCTAAATCAGGTGTCACTGAGCCATCATAGAACGACGGCTTGCATTTCCTGAGAAGAAAGATAAGTTTTGTAACGTAGGTTTGCTAAATTTGTCTTCTGGAATAGCAAGTCGTTCAGGGAGTTCCCTCAGCCAAGACCTACGCCTTTAGAATCATGCCTACAGACAGACAGCCTACAGACAGCCAATCTGCCGTCAGTGATGCGGTCGCTAATCTTTATAACACCTACCCATTTCCCCCGGAGCCGCTTTTAGACGAAGCGCCCCCTGGTTACAACTGGCGGTGGTACTGGCCCACCGCCTATCACTTTTGCACTGGCCGCAAGCCCGACAGTAATCAGGTCCGAATTTTAGATGCGGGGTGTGGCACCGGGGTAGGCACTGAATATCTCGTTCACCTCAACCCCCAGGCCCAGGTCGAGGCCATTGATCTGAGCGCAGGGGCCCTGGATGTAGCCCGTGAGCGCTGTCGTCGGTCCGGGGCTGACCGGGTTACGTTTCACCACTTGAGTCTGTATGATGCCGGCCAGCTGCCAGGGCAATTTGACTTGATCAACTGTGTGGGCGTTTTGCACCATCTACCTGACCCGATTAAAGGCATTCAAGCCCTGGCCCCCAAGCTTGCCCCCGGTGGTCTGATGCATATTTTTGTCTATGCGGCCCTGGGGCGGTTTGAGATTTCCCTGATGCAACAAGCCATTTCGCTCCTGCAGGGCGCTCGTCAAGGGGACTATCGAGATGGCGTTCAGGTGGGACGGCAGCTGTTTGCCAGTCTGCCCGAGACCAATCGCCTGGTCCAGTACGAAAAAACGCGGTGGGCGGCTGAAAATCAGCGGGACGAATGCTTTGCCGATATGTACGTCCATCCCCAGGAAGTTGACTACACCGTTGATACCCTTTTTGACTTAATCGAGGCATCTGGGTTGGCCTTTGTAGGGTTTTCTAACCCCCAATATTGGGACCTCAATCGCTTGATCGACCAGGCTCCGGAGTTGCTAGAGCGGGCCAGCCATTTGAGTGAACGCCAGCGGTATCGACTGATTGAGCTGCTCGATCCGAGCTTGACCCACTATGAATTTTTCTTGGCCCGCTTACCCCTTGAGCGAACAGATTGGTCTCAGGACTCAGCCCTTTTAGCCGCACTGCCAGAACTCACCCCATGCCTCACGGGTTGGCCCAGTCAAACTGTGTTTAACGGTGACTACCAGCTGATCAACTTGAGCGACCCTGAGTACGAATTTCTCAAAGCCTGTGAAGTCGCCCAGGGATCGCTTCCCATCCGGCAGCTCCTGGTGCAAACCTCAATCGATCTGGCGGGGGTGCGATCGCTGCATCGTCAGCAGCTGATTTTATTAAGCCCACACACGGCTTGAGTCAGGGGTAGCCGTGGCTTGAAGCCCACAAGGCGAACCCGCTAAGTCATTAAGTATTGTTACCGTTCCGTGGTATGATCAATCCCAGCTTGTGACAGGGGTTTGTGCCCTTGTA
>JBCCRZ010000461.1:0-5393 GCA_039200855.1 Cyanobacteria bacterium P01_D01_bin.44
GCTACGCAGGTCAGCGCCGCCACCGGTCGAACCCCAGGAGGCTCCCCCCATCCCTTCATGGAGCCAGTCGGCATGTAAGGAGAATAGGTTGCCGTCTTGAAAAAGCCCCGCCCACCAAGCCAGGGCCAGATAACCCACCGTAAGCATCAACCAAAACCCAACTCTTTGCAACCAGGTTCGCTGGGGCGCAAATACTACTATCCAGAAAAACGGCAAGGTTAAGGTGGGTTTGATCAAGGCAAAGATTAGCAAACCGCTAGCCAGCAGCCCCCTACGCCACCCCCATCGCCGCCCGCAAAATAATTGAAAGCCCACTACAATGGCCGCCAGGCCGTGGATCGATAATTGCCCGTTGCCAATGGTCTCGCTGGTGGCATAAATCGCCAGGGGGATAATGGCGATAAATATCTGCTCTAATCGGCCTTCGGCTTTGCTCTCTCGCACGAGCCAATAGACCAGCAAAATCAGGGCAACCAGGGTCGAGAGGGCCCACAGCCATCGGACAAAAGTAACGGATTCATAATCTAGAAACGGTCGCAGCATCCCATAGCTGGCCGGGGGATAGACCGCCGTATTGATCTCGTCGTAAACAGTTTGGCCGGAAAACCAGGTGGTCACTTCTCGATACCGCTGCTTGAGATCAATCGCACCCAGTTTGTCCGCTCGCAGGACCAGCCGATGTAGCTCGTAGGCAAGGCGGTCAACGGCTAGCATCATGGTTGCGATCGCACCCAGATACATCCACTTGTGATAGCGCTCCCACCCTTTTTGAATCCGCATCAGCATCGTTTTCACAGCGCCCTCTTGAAAGCAGCCTGTACCCAAGCCAAGGTCATCGTGCGTTCCCGTGCGTTAAATTCACCCAACAGCAAAAACAGGGGAGGAATACATAGAGAAAGCAGGCATAATTTCAGCAAAAGCCAGCCCCCCGGACTCGGCCAAACCTGAGCCCAGAAATACATCAGCCCAGAAACGACTGCACTGCGTAAAAGGGTTTGGTAAGGCGGCACAATGTTCCAAAGTCGATAGACCGCAGCTAACGTAATGAGGGCCCCTATGACCGCGCAAAACAGGGTCACTGACGCCGCCCCCAGCCCCCCAAATCGAGGCACTAGCACCCAGTTACCCACAATAGCCATCGGCACCATAACGCTAGTCAAAGAAAAGGTCCAGTCAGGCTTACCCGCCGCAGTCAAAATCGTAGTGGTTACCGAAATCATAACCAAAGCCACAGACCCAAAAATCAGAATCGCGAGGAGCTGGGCCGACGGCAAAAACGCCTGACCATACACCAAACCAACAATATCTGAGGCAGCCCCCGCCGCCAGAGCCGCAAAGGGCAGCATCCCAATCACAGCTCGCAGAGAGTTCTGGGCCATTTGGGTGACCGATGACAAAGCCTCTTCTCTCAGCAATCGACTCAGCGTTGATAATAAGAGTGATGAAAAAGAAAGTGCAAAAATACTGGGAACAAACGCTAAATTTTGAGCCGCGCCGTACCACCCCGTCTGCTCCGCCGTAGAGCCCAAGATTTTGATCATAAACAAATCAAGCTTGTCATACAGCCGCATGCTCAGAGCGAACATAAATAGTGGTAGTACGTACCCCGCCAGATTACGGGGGGGAAAAGCAGAGGTATGGAACAAAGACGGTTGAACAAACAGACGCCCCAACACCAGTTCCACCAGTGAGGCCCCAAGACTCCCAAGGATGGCACCCGGAACAGACAGGCCCAAATTTACCAAGACAAGAATCAGAATTAACCTTGAGATCCATCGGCCAGCGCTGGTTGCTGCACGGGCTTGAAAAGCCCCAATACCTATCAATATATATTGGTGGGCACGGGCCAATGCAAACAAAGGAATATCTAGCGCAAACAAGCGAAGATAGGTCGTCAACACCGGCTCATGGAGCAGCTGTGCGATCGGAGCCGCCAACAAACACAGCAGACCTGTTGCCCCCAAACTAACCCCCAAATATAGCCGCAGAACGGTTGTTGCCACCGACTGCCAGTCATCGGCTTCGCCGATAAACTTGACCGTTGTTCGGGAAAACATCGACGTGATGGTCCACTCAATCCAGGCAATTAACACCGAGACCAGGGTAAACAGACCATAATTTTCAGCCCCCAGGGTTCGGGTTAGAAACCCCGCAGTCACCAACCCCGTTGGCAAGATCAGCGCTTCGGCAATAAACACCTTGACGGTTCCGCTCGCCAGGGCGGGGCGAGTACTTCTCTTAGGTGGCGAAATACTCATAGTCGACCTGCCGTTGGTGTCATCTGAGCTGATTGCAAACTGGCTAAAAAGTCACTAGCCTGCCCCGGTGTTCGCAAGAGAATAACCCGTTTATGATTGGGTAAACAGGCAATTTTTTTCAAAATAACAGGCCTTTCATCCCTGGGATAGTTCCAGACTTTTTGCAAAAAAATGCGATACAACTTCTCTGGATAGCCATCAGGTAAATCAGGTCGAGTCTTACCGTGGTATTGAAA
This sequence comes from Cyanobacteria bacterium P01_D01_bin.44, assembly GCA_039200855.1. Taxonomy (GTDB): domain Bacteria; phylum Cyanobacteriota; class Cyanobacteriia; order Phormidesmidales; family Phormidesmidaceae; genus SIO4C1. The sequence continues at coordinate 2,495 of JBCCRZ010000461.1, forward strand.
GCGTCGTTTGAAAATCCGCCACCAGCACAGCAACTGTGGAAAATCAAACAAGATAATCGTATTAGCTGCCTCAAAGCAGAGATCATGGAAACCAGATTGCCCCTTATAGTCTGAGATGCCTTCAACGATCCAGCGATCACTGCCTGTAATCTGATATAAATGCCTCAAGCAGTCCTCCATTGGCCTGTCTTGCCAGCCGGGCTTCCAAATGAGGGAATCTAGATGTACCGGTGACAACCCCAACAAACTGCCCATTTGATGTGCAAAAGTTGACTTGCCAGCCCCATAATTGCCGATAATAAAAATTTTCTCAGGTAGCTGTCTATTCATACCAGTATCTGTCAACCTCATCTTGAGTAACCACGGGTCATCGCGAGTCAAGGTTCCAAGCCATACGAGGAGACCCAAGCATCTTAACTAAGATGGCAAACAGTAAGGCTATGCTCCCTAACAGCTCGAAAGATTCTTCCAAGGACCACTGCCCAGGTAGATAGGGAAGCCCAAAAGATTCTTGCAAGATATCGACCAGCCCAAAAAGGAGAAGGGTAACGCCAGTGATGGCAAACGGGTGTGTGAGGACGAAGCTTCTGAATCCCTTGCCCCAGACTCCTCGCACAACTTGATTAAAAACTGGAAATCTCAGGAGCGCTAACCCAGTGGCTAAAATAATGACACCACTAGCCCCATAAGCCACGCCAGACGAGAGACCTTGGGCTAACCAAGTAGCCAGCAGATTATGGATATCCCCAGCCTGATCTGGCCTAGATGAACTCAGCATCTGCCACCCCAGAACACTTTCTCTGCCCCACTCGGCTTCCTCACCCGCCAAAAAGAAACAAAAAGCGCTGTAAAGCCCCCAACCCCCAAAATTGCTTGCCCTGAGCGCCAGCTTTACCGCCAGCAAAGCCGACAATAAAGCTGCCACCAAATAAACCAAAGCTGGCAGAGATTCGACAACGCCCCCCGTTTCTAGCCAAGGCTCCAACGCCGTCGGATTTTTAACCCCCACCACCAGCATAGGTAACAGTAGAGCGCCACTGATTACACCATAAATTAACCAGTAGGCTTTATCAGGAATGTTCATCAGGAGACTCTTTGGACTTGAATATCGAGACTAAAACTTGACCACCTCCAGACCTGTAGTTTGCCCTACAGGAAAAACTCAAGTTTTCAAACTGGATGTGGTTTATGCGGCAACCGGCAACCGTTCACCGGACTCAGCGGGCTGGGTCTTGGTAAACTCTTCGTGGTAAGAGCGTTCCGTATTGACATTCCACAGATCGTGTTGCTCACCGAGAATATTTTTGGCAGCCAGGAGCCCCGTTAACATTGAGTGGTCTTGATTGTTGTAACGGTGCATTCCGTTTCGGCCTACCGTTTGCAAATTTGAAAACCTCTCCAGATAGGTCTGTAAAACCTGAAGATGCTGACGATAGTCAGCGTCGTATACTGGATATGCTTTGCGTTGTCGAATAACGGTTCCGTCTTTAACCCTATCTAAAGTATCTAATAACCCCAAACCAACCACTTCACGGCTAGCCAGTCGAATTAGCTCATCATCTGAGAGGTCCCAAAGGTCATCCCCTTCGTTGCAGAAATACTCCATTCCCAAACAGGTCTTGCTAGGATCCGGCACCATAGCGGGGCTCCAGTTTTTAAAGTTTTGGATACGCCCCACCTTAAACTCAGGGCTATGGATATAAATCCAGTTGTCGGGGAATAAATCATCTTGATCGATGATTAGGGGCACGATCAAAAAATCGCGATATTTTAACCCCCGGGTTGCCTTTAAAATCGCTTCGGGCGGCTGGGGATTGAGCTTCTGCACTAGCAACGTCACAGGCATACTCGAAATCACCTGTTCAGGCTCAAGTTCAATGGTTTGACCATCGCGCTCCGCAAGCACGCGCGTGATCTGATTGTCCTCGTGATCCAGACGAACCACATTTGTCTCCAGTAGGGTAGGAGACCCTTTCTTCTCCAGCTTTTCTTGAAAGCGCTCCCACATCATGCCGGGCCCTAACAAGGGATAGTCGAACTCTTTAATCAGGGTTTTAGTATCGTTACTGCCAACCACAGCATTAATCACTGCTTTCTTAAGGGAGAGCCCCTTGATGCGCTGGGCAGCCCAATCGGCTCGAATCTCTGTACAGGGTACCCCCCAGACCTTCTCAGTGTAGGTTTTAAAGAAGGTGGCATACAGACGTCCGCCAAAGCGATTAATCACCCATTCTTCGAGACTGTCTTCGGTGGGCAGGGGGCGCACTTTACGCTTAAAATAGCTGAGCATCATCCTCGTGCTTTGATAAAGGCCGATTTTAGACAGCGCATCCCACGGCTCTAGCGGATATTGAAAGAAGCAGCCTTTGTAATAGATCCGCGAGAGTCTGGGTACCTGGATAAATTCATCCCCCATCACCTCGTACCAAAGGGCTTTGACCTCGTCTACTTTGGTAAAGAAGCGATGGCCCCCAATATCAAAGCGATAGTCTTTGTAAGTCTCTGTTCGAGAAATCCCCCCCACCTTGTCTGCTTTTTCTAGCACAACGGAGCTGATACCTCGCTTTGAAAGCACATAGCTAGCGGTCAGACCGGCGGGTCCACCTCCAATGACAACCACAGGGTGTTGACTCATAGATTCCTCGTTAATTTAGTTTGTTCACCGAGCACGAGCGTTGTTTCCATAGGAAAAAAGATAGGCTTTCAGGCAAGCTATGCCCCAGAGTTAACCGTCCTCATCTGTCGCTGCCTTAGCCAGTGTCGTAACAGGCCCAAGGCAAAGCCTAAGCCGCCATAGAGAAAATACAACCAGTGCCAGGGAAGACTTTTGAGGGCGAACACTGGACCTCGCTTGAGATAGAAGAAGCGGTATAGGGGCCAATTTAAGCGGAGTAACCCA
>JBCCRZ010000462.1:0-5391 GCA_039200855.1 Cyanobacteria bacterium P01_D01_bin.44
ACCCAGATCGAGATAAAACCCTGGCGTGCGACCCTGTTGTTGATGGAGCTTAGTACGAGCAGCGTAATTCATGCGGTGAAAGGGAAATGCTTTGATCAAAAACTCAAAACAGAGTACTCCAATGTAATGACGAACTTTCGCAGCTGCCGCTGTCCACAGCCGCTGTTCATGTTGCAAGGCCATCGAGACTAGGGAACGATTAGGGAATCTCTGGTCAAGATATCTCACAATGTCTTGAGACTCATTAATCACAATGCCGTTGTGGACTAAGACAGGTACTAACCCTCGAGGATTGAGGCGAAAAAAATCAACACTCAAATGGTCTCCTTGAATAACATCCAGATAGTGACTTACCCACTTCAAATGTTTCTGGGCCAGAGTGATTCGTACCAGATCGCAACAGTCGCAAAAGTCTGTGTGATAAAGATGTAAGCCTTTAAGCTGTTTGACTGACTGATCTTGAGTTGAGAGAATCGCCATCTTAAATCTCCTTGTGATGCGTCACTGACGTGTTTATAAAACGGTTCTTTGAAGACTGTTTCCTGATAACTTTATAGAGCCTCTTCTCTCACTGCTCTAGAGCTATCGCTTGAGAAATATCATATAAAAAACTAAATGAGAAAATTCTATTTCTATCAGTTTATCAATGATTTTCCAGATTGAGATAGGACCTTAGTCCTGAAAACGACACCGTATCCAGTTTGAAAACGCTCAAAGTTCAAGAATGTGGGTCTTATGTCGCTGCATTTCGGGGGATTTCAGGAGTGAGCTGCAAGTACAGTCCGGGCACTATGAGCAGAGCGATGAAGGTTGCTGAGACCAGTCCTAAAATAATTGTCATACACAGTGGGAACCAGGTCGCATTTGTCAGGGCCAGAGGAATCAAGCCAACAATCGTAGTGATTGATGTGGTCAGAATGGGACGCAGCCGATCGCTGGCCCCAAACGCAGCCGCATGACGTACATCGAGGCCCTGTCTTCGCCGTTCATTCATGGTTTCGACCATGACAATGGCGTCGTTGACCACAATGCCAGTGAGGGCAATCACCCCAATCACCGCTGGGAAAGAGAACGATAACCCTAGAAAGAAAAAGCCAAGCAGGCTGCCAATCAGCGCAAAAGGAATGGTCATAATGATAATGAAAGGCTGGGTGTAGGAGCCAAACTGGATCACTAGCACAGCAAAGACGAGAAAAATAGCCACCACAAGCATTTGTCCGGCAGAGCTGAAGGTTTCACTCGTGGTGTCAGAGTCACCGCCAAATCGATAGGTATATCCCCTCGGCCAGCGAGTGGCGTTTTCTGTGTCACTCAGGGCAGGGTCATACTGCATCGCCTCTAGCTTAGGCACCAGTTGGGCCAAAATTTCACTATCAAAATAGTTTTGCCCCGGAATCACTTTGGACAATATCGTCACGCTTCGCTCTGTGTTGCGGTGGGTGATCGCCAGCGGCACGTTACCCGGCACCACCTCTAGCAGAGCATCGCTCGGTAACACCTCTCCTTCGGGGGTAATAAAGCGGGTGGTTGCAAATTCATCAAGTCGCGACGGCCCCCCAATCGCCCCATTTTGTGAAGGCCACTGAGTACTCAGACGAATTTCGAGATCTTCTTCCCCGCTGCCGAGGGCAAAGTCGCCTACTCTGTGATCGGTCATTAAATAGCGCCCCTGGTTCCCCAGATCGTCCTGGCTGATCCCATAGAAATCGAGGGCTTCTCGTTTGGGCACAAGTTTATAGTCTTCACGCAGGCTGCCCAGATCGTCTCGAACATCCATCGTACCGGGAATCTCTCGCAGCGCCTGCTGCACCTGACCAGACATTTCTCGCAGGGTTTGCAGATCTTGGCCGTAGAGCTCGATTTCGATCGGGTCCAGGTCATACTGCATCGCTAGCACAGCCCCCGGATAGTCTCGCACAATGTTTTCATCCAGGGTTTGCCTGAGCTCACGCACATACTCAAAAGAGTCTCTGGCCCGCTGCGGACGCTCTACAAACGTGGCTGAGAACCCTAGAAAATAATCAGCGTTGCCGGGCTTGATTTCACTAGAACCCACTAGATTGCTCCGCTGCCCAATCAGCTTGACGACGCTCTCAAAAATCTTGTTGCCGTTGGGGTCACTGTAGTTGCGGATCGTCTCACCCATGCGATCGGCGGCTTCTTGAGATCGGGCCAGGGTAGCGGCTGGGGGCAGCTCTACATTGATGCTCAACTTGCGACTATCGTTGACCGGAAACAACGAGATGGTGAGCTGGGTAAACAACATCACAGCGCAGACAAACAGGGCAATCGGGCCTAATGTCCACAGTCGAGCAGCGCGGCGATTGGCAATGGTGGTGCGCAAGCTCCACTGGGCAAACTTGGCAGCAATCTCCTCAGTGAGCCGATCAATAAAGGTTTTGGAATGGGTACCCCCTTCGATATTACCCAGGAGAAATTTGGACAGGGGGATAACGACGAGAAGTGCGATCGCATAGCTGATCACCAAACACGTAATGGCACTCACCGGCACCAGGCGAATAAACTTGCCCATGGTACCTGAGATCGCCATCAGAGGAGCCATCGCCAAAATAGTGGTGAGCTGGCCTGCAAATGAGGGCCCCGCATAGGTGCTAACGGTTTTTATCGCCGCCTGAGAAAAGGAGAGCCCTTGCACAAAAATGCTGTCATGCATTCCCTCTAGCATCAGGATAAAAACATCCACCAGCAGCCCCAGTGACAAAATCATCCCTACCATCACCATTGTATTCAGGGTATAGCCCATCATCCAGAGGGCAAAAATTGCCCCTGCAAAGGTTAATAGAATGGCCAGCCCCGCAATCAGGGCTTCTCGCCAGGTTAAGGCCACCAACAAAATGGCAAACACACACAGCGACGACTGCAATACATTCAAAACCAGACCATTCAGGTCCTCTAAAATCAAATCAGCATCATTTGAGAGCAGGCGATAGTCCATGCCATAGGGCCAGATCTCTGGATCTTGGCGAGCGGTCTCCATCGCTGCCAGAACGGTGTCAATCACCTCAATGGTGTCGCTACCGGCGACTTTGACCACCTCCAGGTTGATCGTCGGTACATAATTCTCACCCCGCCAGCTTAAAAAAGCTCGGCTGGTTTCCCGCTCTAACCCCTGGTAGACATCCGCAACCTCTGCCAGCTGCACAATCCGATTATCATTCAATCGGGCAACCGGTACATTTCTCAAATCATCAAGGGTGCGAAATCGACCATACAACCGTAGCTGAGCCCCAATATCATCATCTCGGATCAAATCCCAGGAGCGATCAATATTGCCGTTTTGGATCGCATTACTGACCTGGGTTGTCGCAATCCCCAGCGTGGTTAGACGACTTGGGATCATTTGGACATGGACGACTGCTTCGCGCTGACCGGCTAAATTGACTTCTCGAACATTGCTGACCGCCTCTAACTGAGTTTGTAACGCTTCAGCCGCTTGGCTTAGGGTAACCGTATCCAACCCCGCTCCCGTCAGGGCAAGCGTGAGCACAGGGGCATCTTGCTCAGAGAGCTGTTCAAAATCTGGGGGCTCTCGTCCGGCAGACTCTGCGGGCAGCTCAGGCTCAGCGTCATCCACTTTACCCCGCAATTCTTGAATGGATTCGGCTACAGGGGCTTCTGCTTTGAAGGCCACGTTGATGATCGAAACCGAGTTGAAGGTGGCACTGGTAAAATCATCTAGACCCTGGAGACTTTTAATTTGTGCTTCAATCTTGTCAGTCACCTGATTTTCAATGGTTTCTGCGTCGGTGCCACCCCAGGTGGTGGTGATCATCGCACGGGCAACTCTAATGTCAGGATCCCCTTCTTTCACCATCGAAAAATAGCCCATCAAGCCCCCCATCAACAGCAAGAAACAGAGCAAGCTGGCAAACGTCTGGCGGGTAAAAAAGAACGCCATCCATCTAGGATGTGTCTGGGCCTCAGGCCCAATCTCAGCAGATAACGCCTGGTTAGGCCGCTCATCAGTTTTCATGGTGCTCTCCCCGATGAAAACTCTCCCGATTAACAATCTCAACAGGTGTGCCTTCTACCAGGCGATTTTGACCTTCGACCACTACTAGCTCACCGGGCTCTATCCCTGAGAGGATTTCGACCCCTGATAGCCCTTCAATACCTCGGCTCACCCGGCGACGTTGAACGGTACCATCGACCTCGTTGACCACAAAGGCATAAAATTGCTGGTTTCTAGACACTAACGTCCCTAGGGGAACCACGACGGCATCCCTTTTGGCGGCGGTTTCAATCCAGACATAGGCGCGTCCACCCACTTGCAAACTGCGCACCTGTTGAAAGTCACGAATGGTGACTTTGATGCCTCGCCCTCCTGGTGTTTGGGATGGACTCACCGCAAAGACACTGCCTTCACTGCCTCGCTGTCTGGCAATGTCAAGCAAGTCTTGACGAGCAGCCCCCGATGCCTGGGCGGCACTTACCTCTTCTTCTAAAACGACATAGGCCCGCTGCCCAGGTCGTACCACCGCCGCTGCATCGGCTTGAATTTCTAAGTCGACCTCAAACGTTTGAGGATTCACGACGACGATGGGAGCGGTCTCAGTAGCCCTCTGAGCACTGCTGCTGTCAAAATATTGAGTGTTCCAATATTCACCCTCGCGAATATTGATGTAGGCCACAACTCCATCAATGGGCGAGATCAGCTGGGTATCTTCTAAATCAACCGCTCTCTCATTGAGCTGGGCCTGAGAAGACCCGATTGAGGCCTCTGCTGAGCGCACGCTTTCTTCAGCAGAGTACATATCTTGCTGAGCTGTTTTAAGGGCGGCTTGAGCCTGATCGACTTGATTTTTATAAACATCTCGATCGCTTTCTGAAACCGCACCTTGATCAAACAGGTTTTGATAGCGTCGCAGTTCAGTTTGGGCTAAAGCCAGATCAGACTCAGCTTTCGCCAAATTTGCCTGACTGCTTGATAAGTCGGCATTTGCCTGATTGCGTTGATTGACCGAAACCTCGATGTCGGCCTCCGCTGTTTCAATGCTAGAAGTTTGCCTGCGATCATCAATGCTGGCGAGCAGCTGCCCCTGCGAGACAAGATCGCCTTCCCTAAGTTCTATCCCATTGACTTTCGTAACATAGGTGATCTCACCGTTTGCCTGAAAGTTCAAGAGACGCTGCTGTACAGCCCAAATCGTGCCTTCGTCAAAGACCCAGGCTTGAGCTAAGCCCGTCTCAGCCTGTACAACCCTGACCGGCAGAAGTGATTGAGATCCTGTTGCTTCGGTGAGGTCACTCGGGTTAGATGCGAAAACAGCCCTGTAGATCCGCCAGCTGACCAGGCCCGTGACCACAAACATCGTCAGGATAATCACTGGCCAGACAGATTTTGTCGGTCTGCGAAAACCAGGGAGAACT
>JBCCRZ010000463.1:0-5391 GCA_039200855.1 Cyanobacteria bacterium P01_D01_bin.44
AAGATCACTCAGATAGGCAAATTCTGCGATCGCAACGCCCCCAATCCATGAGCAAATTCGACATCCAGGCCCCGTTTGAGCCCACGGGCGACCAGCCCAAGGCGATTAAGCAGCTCACCCAGTTTCTCAAGAAAGGCAAGCCCTACCAGACCCTCTTGGGGGCGACGGGTACCGGTAAGACCCACACCATTGCCCGCGTGATTGACAAAATCGGTCGGCCTACGCTGCTGCTGGCCCACAATAAGACGCTGGCGGCGCAGCTATGTAACGAGCTGCGAGAGTTTTTCCCAGACAATGCCGTCGAATACTTCATCAGTTATTACGACTATTACCAGCCCGAGGCCTATATTCCCGTCACCGACACCTACATCGCCAAAACCGCCTCAATCAACGAAGAAATCGACATGCTGCGTCACTCAGCGACGCGATCGCTGTTTGAGCGCAAAGATGTAATTGTGGTGGCTTCCATCAGCTGCATTTATGGTTTAGGGATCCCATCTGAATACCTCAAAGCATCGATCCCGCTGCGGGTGGGGTTAGAAGCAGACCCCCGGCTCATCCTGCGGGATCTGGTGTCAGTTCAGTACACGCGCAACGACATTGATCTGGGTCGCGGGCGCTTTCGCGTCAAAGGGGATGTGCTTGAGATTGGCCCCGCCTACGAAGATCGCATCATCCGGGTTGAGTTTTTTGGCGATGAGATTGACGCTATCCGCTACATTGACCCGGTCACCGGAGCCACCCTGCAAAGTATGGAGGCGGTAAATGTGTACCCCGCCCGACACTTTGTCACCCCCGAGGATAAACTAGAAGCCGCCTGTGACGGCATCCGCGACGAGCTTAAAGAACAGCTTGAGTTTCTAGAAAAGGAAGGCAAACTGCTCGAAGCCCAGCGCCTGGAGCAGCGCACCCGTTATGATCTAGAAATGCTCCGCGAGGTGGGCTACTGCAACGGCGTTGAAAACTATTCTCGCCATCTCGCCGGGCGGCTTGCAGGTGCTCCACCGGAGTGTTTGCTCGATTATTTTCCCAAAGATTGGCTGCTGGTGATTGACGAGTCCCACGTCACCATTCCCCAGATTCGCGGCATGTATAACGGCGACCAGGCTCGGAAGAAAGTGTTAATCGATCACGGATTTCGGCTACCCAGTGCCGCTGACAATCGACCCCTCAAAGCGGAAGAGTTTTGGGATAAAGTGCAACAGTGCATCTTTGTCTCAGCCACACCCGGGAGCTGGGAAATGGATATCTCAGGGCCTCGAGTCGCTGAGCAAATCATTCGCCCGACCGGCGTACTGGATCCTGAGATCTTTGTGCGACCTACCGATGGGCAGGTAGACGACCTGCTGGCCGAAATCCGGGAGCGGACAACTCGCGACGAGCGGACCCTGGTGACGACACTCACCAAACGCATGGCCGAGGACCTTACCGAATATTTCGAAGAACATGGCGTTCGAGTCCGCTACCTGCACTCCGAGATTCACTCCATTGAACGGATTGAGATCATTCAAGACTTGCAGAACGGCAACTTTGACGTGCTGGTCGGGGTGAACCTGCTCAGAGAAGGTTTAGACCTCCCCGAAGTCTCTCTGGTCGCGATTCTCGATGCGGACAAAGAGGGTTTCTTAAGAGCAGAGCGGTCTCTCATTCAGACGATTGGGCGGGCCGCGCGTCATGTTCGAGGGCAGGCCATTCTCTACGCTGATAATCTCACCGACAGCATGGCTAAAGCCATCGATGAAACCGAGCGTCGCCGCACTATTCAGATGGCCTACAACGAAAAACACGGCATCGAACCCAAGCCGATTGTTCGCCGCAAGAGCAATGCAATTTTGTCCTTCTTAGAAGTCTCTCGACGACTCAATGCCCAAGAACTAGAGGAGGTCTACGAACACCGCGACGATCTGCCCCTTGAGGATATTCCTGAGTTTATCGGACAGCTTGAAAAGCAGATGAAAGAAGCCTCTAAGAATCTGGAGTTTGAAGAAGCAGCTAAATATCGCGATCGCATTAAGCACCTGCGCGATAAACTCTTAGGCAAATCACGGGCGGCAGCTAGAGAGGAGGTTTAACACCTCGGTTCACCTACGTCAGATGACTTTTAAGTCTAACTACAACTAACTATTTCATCAGGTGCAACCGGATAGCTCGACAACGATCGCACTGTTGTTTCCGTCTTAGCTATCTTCACGGCTCAAAACAAGACCCACTGCCGCAAAACTCTCATTGCCTTCAAGCCTACCTTCGATGCGCTTTATAACTTTAAATCCTTCAGAAAGATAAAGCTCTAGAGCGGGTGTATTGCCTTCGAGTAATTCAATTTCCATCGTTGGTTCTGAGTCTGCAACAGCCTGCCGGACTAACGCACGCCCCACCCCTTTTCTGTAAAACTTGGGATCGACATAAAGCCAGGCTAGTTCTTTATCACTATAAGCAACAAATCCCTGCACGACATTATCGACGGTTGCTACAAAGAGCTTGTCATCAAAAAGTCCTTCGTTTTCGGCAGTTTGCTCAAGGGTAAGAAAAGCATCTGTACCTACGGTTAAACTGAGTTCGTCAAGACGTGATCTATCATGTATTTCGCACAACCTAGACCAGTCCGCAGATTCATAAGGACGTATGTTTATCACCATAATCTCTCAGAATTCAATGCTTAAACTTTGCAACAGCCCTTATAAGATGCACCAAATTATCGTGACGCGCCTAACAAGAGTTGAGAGCGCACTCATAGCCTACCTGTCAGTCCTCAGCAATAAACTGCCAGGTTTCATCTAACCTGAAATGGCTCCACAAATTAAACTGCAAATTATCCGGACTCGCTTGTACAAAGCCAGTATTTCCGTTGGGGTGAACGCCCGTCCACAGACGAAGCCCCTGATAATCAATACCATTGGCGGCAGGGCCAGGGGCGTCAATGCGTTCGATACGAAACCAGCCAATGCGTCGGGGCGTTTCAATAGTTTCTCCTATCATCACCTGTTCCGCTACTTGGTCAAAGGCAGGACGGGAGAAAGCATAGGCTATTCTCAGCGGCCAGTTGAAGAGGACGATAGAAACCACCATGATGAGTGATACTGCTGTCTGTCGTCGAAAATGCTTTCGGGACTTGAGGGCAGGAGCTACCATTAGTGCAACAATAAGGGTCGCCAGGAATACAGTAGCAAAGAAGCCGAAAAAACGGATCGAAACAATTTCGAGCGGTTTTAGGGATAGGAGAATAAGAAGGGTGGGTGGCAGGACGATTGCGCTCCAGGCCAAAAATCGTTTCATGATGTGGTCCAAATTAACAGCGACGTAAATTACTTCAGTGTGAGTGCATCGCAATCTTGGCAGTCCAAACCTGTGGCAATTTTTTAACTGCCTGCCTGACGGTGAGCTCCATCGGAGTAACAAGGGAGATGTGATAGTTTATCAAACGGTTCTACGTTGAGAGGGTATACAAAAAACAAATTGCACTATTCTGCGGGGCTCTCCAAAGTGAATGGGAGATTATCCCCTTCGCAGTAAATATAGTTAGAAGGGGCTTGCGAGTCAGATTCAATCGGAAAGTCTGGCGTATCAGACGTCGGCTTGAACTCCCTCGTTTCGCTCGGCCAGCACGGCATTGGCCGCGGCTTCACCCGAAGCACAGGCTCCTTCCATGTAACCTCTCCAAAATCTCGACAGTTGGGTTCCTGCCCAGTGAATGCGCCCGCAGGGTTTCCAAAGTCGCTCGCCGATGGTCGTGAGCGTTCCGGGCGTCATATAGGAGCAGGCACCGCCTTGCGACCAGGGTTCAGCAGCCCACTGCTTGACCACCATCTGAACTGGATTTCGCGCCTGTTCGCCCAGAGCATTTGCTGCCTGGTCGAGAATGATCTGATCGCGGTCGGCCTCGGTGGCGTTGTCCAGCTTAATGGACGACTCTCCACCAAACAGGACCGTAATCACTCCGTGCTTTGACTCGACGTCTCCAAGATCGAAGATTCCAGTCATGCTGTCATCGAAGCCAAAGACGATACCCGATAGCTCCATGTCCCGCCAGAAGGACGTCTCATAAGTGAGGATCGCCTTGGAGTACCGACCCATCGGGCAGCGCTGATGGAACGCGCGACGGTATGCGGGCAGCACCGGAGTAAACTCAATCCGATTGATCATTACTGGTGGAAGCGCACAGATAACATGTTTGCCACGCCACATGGTTTCGTCACACTCAACTGTGACGCCTTGGGCATCTTGCGAGATGCGGCGAACGGGCGAGTTGAGCGAGACGACCCCGTTAACCTTTGAGGCCAGTCCCTCGGAAACCAATTGGCTACCCATCATATGGGCGGACTGGCCACCCGTTTTGGTGTCGGCCATCGTGAGGATATCACTACAGGTCTTGAATAGATGCATGGCTTCGAGACAGGAAAGCTCTTCTGCTTTGACACCAAAGTAGGCATCCGTACTAGAGGTCAGCAAAGCTTGGACGGGTGGCGACCCGACATTCTGGGAAACCCAGGTTGCAAAGGTCATCGAGTCAAATTCATGCGCCTTCTTGTGAGTCCACGGTGCGTCAATGTCTAAGTCGGCAGAATCGTTCTGAAACTTGGTCATTACAGCGCCGACCTCCGGTAGAAATGGCTCCAAACCGGGAAAGGTGCCCACTTCGCCAACGTTGCATGTTTCTCCATCGACCACCATCACGCTACCGGCAGCGTACTGCCGAATGAGGGGTACATTGAATTCCTGAACGAGTTCATGCATGCGCGTATGCACATCTGCTAGCCAAGCTCCGCCCAGGTCGATATGCTCTCCGAGATATTCACTGTACTCAGAATAGGTCAGGCCACCGACGCGATCGCGAGCTTCCAGCACGGCAACGCGCTGCCCCGCCTTGGATAATACCCGTGCGGCGTACAGTCCAGATAATCCTGCACCAACAATAATCGTGTCGAAAGCCGCCTGTTCTACTGGTCTATCTTGATCCATGATTTCCTCCTAGTTTGATTCCCAGAGCGGCACTTGTTGGTGCTCACGCTGGAAATTGAGTTTTAATTCAATGCTTTTTAAGTTCTACAGTTGATTAATCTATATTTACTCTACACTTGATGAATTTATTTCGTCAACAAAGATTCTGCGATTGATTAATTTATTTTGTCAACCATTCTCGGCATCCTGTAATCTCAAAGGGTAGTCGCACGCAATTGCGTGCATAGGAGTGTTTATCGTGGGACGAAGAAGTCTGGCCGCCGAGCGGCGAGAGGACATACTCGATGCATTCGAGCGCTGCATCCTAGAACGGGGTATTCAGGGAAGCTCGTTTCAAAACATCGCTCAGGTGCTGGGGATGGATCGGAACATCATCAGCCACTATTTTGGAAATCGAGAGGCCTTGGTCGATGCGATGACCCAACGAATCGTCGA
>JBCCRZ010000464.1:0-5391 GCA_039200855.1 Cyanobacteria bacterium P01_D01_bin.44
AGTCAGGTGGTTTCAAGTGCTACAAACTCTGGCATAAGTTTACTAACCGTGGTCAGGTTGGTATGAAATAGCCGATTAATTAGTGCTGAGTCTATGTGAGCATTTTCTACATCCAAACTGGTCTTGTAGTAAATGGCCAAATTTTCTAGATCTAAGTCAAAGTTGCCAATTTTTAGACCATAGTTGAGTCGAGTAACGAGTTCAACAGCGGTCTGTTGCTTGGAGGCAGGAATCTTAACTGGCAAGGCCGAATAGATAATCAGTTGTTTTGCAGCTTCAAGGATCTGAAGCTGGCATTCCCACTGATAGTCATGGCTCTGAAAAGCCATGGTTAACGCATCCTCATCCAGCCGTTCAAATTGCCAGCCGTTTCGCTGGCAACAATCAATGACGACATCCACCATGGCAACATCTTGCAACGGATAGTCAACCCGATCGGCTTGCTGGCTCAGGGATGTTTCTAGGTCAAGGATACATTCTATGACTTGCTTCTCCATTCATCAAAATCCAATGACAGTATGGTTGAAATTATTTTGGCGCAGACAGTTTTGGACAAGGGGGCAATCATTCAACTGCTGATAATGCAGCAATAGAAGACACATCACCGTAGATAGCTTTCATGATGGCAGGCCAGTAGTGATCCATGGTTTCTAGATTGGCCTGCACGAGCTGTCTTATCATGGCGGGTTCTAGATAACTGCCCTCAACATCAACACTGGTTTTATAGCGCAGAGTACCTGTGTCAAAATCTAACTCAAAGTTACCAAGTACCATCCCGAGGTTAGCCCGCACACAAAACTCTGCCAGTTTAGGCCGACACTCAGCAGGCACCGTAACCGGGCAAAAAGAGTAAAAAAGGAACTGGTCTTGGATATCATCCACTTGAGCCAGGCAGCTCCACTCACTCTGACTCCCACGAGTTTTTAGCTCCAAAGTCAGAGAATCTGGGTAGCGTAGAATATCCCAGTCCGCTTCGACGAAAAAACAGCGAACGACTGAAAATAGAGGGCTCTCCGCAGTTTCCTCATCTGTTCGAACCAGAGCGTCCATTCCCTCAGTGGTTGATTGGACTCCCGTGGCAAAATCTTTTTGAAATAACGCTTCCAGGTGTTGACGAATTTCATCTGACTCAGGATTTAGATTGGCTTGGGAAAATGCCTCCCAAACGCTCCACTGAGATTGAACATCTGCCTCTAACGCTGACAGATCAAGGTTCGTTTTCTGCCGAATGAAGGCCATTGTGCCGGACAGAAAATCTTTGGTCAGCAACCCATCCTTAAGGGTATGAATCTCGACAAAATGCCAGAATGTCTGATAGCCCACTGTCGCCTTGGCTTGCTGCTGTTGGAAAGTGGTGATAAACCAACTCTCTGCTTTTAATAAGGGATCCACAACTGGCTGTTGGCTCAACCCTAAGACATAATCCACTGCGGCTTGAATTTGCTTGACATAAGGAGTCAGTCGCTCCATCAATATCGGGTGGAGCACCATCTTAATAGTGATTGGCCTGCGTGCTGAGAATGGGCCATCTGAGTTCGGCCCCTTTAAGTCTGGTTGGAGATTGAATAGGGCTTGGTCTTCTATCTGTTGATAGGTCTCTAGGTCGACCTCGCCTATTAAGGAACAAGAGACAAGCTCACTGCCCTGTCGCTTGAGCATCATGGTGGGTGAAACAAAGCGCACCTGATTGTCATGTGTGTCTGACAGAATTAAATCTGTGTTCAGAGATGCGGTGCTGGTTTTAGTTTTCATCGAGATGTGCCCTCCAAATATTAAGCCCTCTGTGAATTTCAAACATCTAGCTCTGACAGACGTTTCGCTCCGGTAGATACAGCTTTGAGAGTAGGGAAAAACTCACTCACCAGGAAGCTAATTAAAGTAACTGAGCGCTCAACCAGCTTAAAGTTGGGGCGTTGGCTTTCAAATAACATCATGTGGCGATAGCTGACAGTCATCTCGTCTGACTGCGCTAGATTAAACCCCATCAGCGGTAGTTTGCTGTTAATACGTTCAATCAATATGGCAATGTCGTTGACGGTGTCAGCGGATATCTGAATAGGCAAGGGGATATAAAACTGGAGATAGTCGAATTCGCTGAAGGTCCCCTGATCCACTGACAGATCAGGATCTCCCATTTTCTTCATGGCAGCATAGCCACTAGACGCTAGCGACAATTTTAGGTAGAAGGCTGGCCGATCTGCCTCAGCAAGAATCGGCACAATGATCGATTCAACCGGATCATCACTACTAGCCGGTTTTAGCTGTGTTTCTGGCCAGGTTTTTTGCAGTCCTTGAGCCAGCGTCTCGGTGAGGTTAGATGGACGACGGGAAGTTTTGTTCCAAAACATAGGTTCTGAGGCTTTTAATCGTTGTTGAACATGGATGTTACATCATTTGGATCAGGTGTCAGAATCAACCTCAGTCTGGTTCTCGGTATTATCTGCATTGCTACTATCTCCTCCACCTTGGGGCAATAATTTCATTTTAGTCAAGACCAGTTGCTTGGCCTGGGCCTGTACACTCTCATCTTCACTATTCATCGAGGCGATCAGGTCCGCCGGGTTGATTCCCAGGGTAGTCATGAGTTCTTCCACCGCTGTCTTAAAGTCTTTGGTTTCAGTGTCTGAAACGGGTACCTTCTCTGCGCCCTGGCCCTGGGTAAGGGCGGCCAAAATGCCTTCGTACACATGATTGCCAGCGGCTTCTATATCATATTTTGCCAGGTATGCATCAATGTGATTAAGTCGTTCTCCGATGGATGTCTGGCCACTCTTACTCTTCTTTTTCCAAGGCGCGATTTTATTTAGGAATTTATTAAACGTTCCTTTTTTCTCTTCTGTGGGGAATTCACTTCGGTTCCAAAGATCTTGATTGGACTTGGTTCCTTGGGCTATGCTTTGCTCAATGAGGGCCTTCTCTTGCCGCATGCGGACAACATTACTGTTGCGAATATTGCGCTTGACATACTTACTGGTGGTGTAGATTAAAATACTCACAGCTGCAACCCCACTCAGCGCCCAACCGATGGGTGTGGCCGCGGCAGCGACACCCCCAATGGTGGCAGCTAGCAGGGCAGCTCCTCCGGCAGCTCCCATTAAATTGAGACCTCCAGAAACAACCCCTTTTTCTTTCCAACCCTGTTTGCGAGCAGAGACAGACAGACCAGACATCATCTGCCCCATTGTGGTAATTTTGGCTTCTACAGCCGGTATTTCTGCCCCCAGCTGTTCTATTTCTTGTTTAGATGCTTTAATCTCACTGTCGTGGTAAGCACCGATTCTAATCCGATCTTCCGAAGATATTTTGGGATTAGCTAGATTCTCTGCAACCATCGATGTGAAGGTATTGATGCGTTGTTCCAGGGCCTGTGTTCTTTGTTGCTTTTGGGCTACTTCAACGCCGAGCTGGTCAGATAGCTTCTGACAAAATCCAACGAGCTGTTGTGTAGCATCTTGCTTCTTGCTTCTTTTCCGGGCCGTGTTGATA
Source organism: Cyanobacteria bacterium P01_D01_bin.44 (assembly GCA_039200855.1). GTDB lineage: Bacteria > Cyanobacteriota > Cyanobacteriia > Phormidesmidales > Phormidesmidaceae > SIO4C1. The sequence goes on from JBCCRZ010000464.1 coordinate 3,487, forward strand.
TCTCTGATGGCGTTGATGGTTCCCATGAGCGCATTGAGACCTGCTCCAATGCCAAAGGTCAGGTTTGCAAGCGCTACCGATAGCCCTTCTGACAAGCCTGCGATCGCATTAATCGCCGTTGTAATCCCGTTACACACCCCATTAATGGCTGCAAATAAAGATACAGAGCTTTCTGCACCGCTTCTAGCGGCCTGTCGTTGTTCTTTCTCTAATAAAGTAATAGCAGCATATAGCTCAGGATTACCTTTTCCTTTGAGATCCTGGATTTCAGCCCCTTTTGCCTGGTAATCTGACACCGATTCTTTTAATTGTTGAGCTGACTTGACCCCGCTATAAAGATTGACAGCGGTCCCTAAGATGCCTCCGGTGGCATTGGCGGCTTCAGCATTCCCAATTCCCCCGCCCCCCATTTGTGCGCCTTCGGAATTAGGCGCACTACCAGGAAAAGGATCTCCATTTGGACCCGCTCCACCCGTACCTAAATAGGCGGCTGCCGTATCTACCACACCCGAGGTTTCATCTTTGACCGCATCCATATCAACCTCATCATTTTCGCCCGCAACGTGGGTTGCTCCTCGCAGCGTTCTTTGAATGAGTGGGTTTGCAATTTTGTTGGGTTTACGTTGTACCGCAGCCCCTTGTTGCACTACATGGGTCAGTTCGTGGGCCAACAACGCCTGCCCGCTGCGACTACCAGGATTATATTCTCCTTGTTTAAAGAAAACATCGTTACCCGTGGTAAAGGCTTTGGCTTGAATCGACTGGCTGAGCTGGTTTGCTTGGGCATCCGTATGAATTTTCACGCCACTAAAATCAGCCCCCATGGCAGATTCCATCTGGGTTTGTACTTTGGGTTGCAAAGCACTACCGCCACTGCGGGCACTCTTTAAGCTACTCTCAAACTCGTCACTGGCAGGCCCCACCGGAATCGAACTCTGGCGCTGTAGCGGTAAGCGCATCACTGAACGATTGATTAGGGGACTGCGTTGGATATCATCCTCTCGTTGGGCTGTTTGCGGGCTGTTGATTTGCTGGACAACCTGTGCGGCGACCTGGTCAGCTTCTTGCTCGTATTGATCATCCGGTTGACCAATCGTTAGCTTGGCCTGTACTGGGCTCGCAATGGACGTTGGCGATAGGGTTTCCCCTGGGGAAAATAGGTTAACTTGACCAAAACTGAAGTCTGGTTGTGATGCAGGAGCGGCCTCGGTTTGACGCTGGAGGTCAGCTGTTTGAGGCTCACTAGTCTGTGGAGACTCTGTCGGCGCAAAGGGACGCATCTGCAACTGGGGGGTGTTTTGAGTTTCGGGCTTGTCAGATTGATGACGAGACTGGCGAGATCCTTGTCTGCTCATGATGGATTCTGTGAAAGGGTCAAGTTAAGGCTGAGTTGAACTGGGACGTAGACAAATAGCTACCAAGACGGGGGCGGTGGTGGCACAGGCAGGGGATCGGCAGACTGGGCTCCTGGCTGGGTTCCTGCCAGGGTTGTCAGGGTCTCCTGAGCCAGAGCATTGTCAGGATTTAGGGCGAGGGCGGCTTCTAAGTCGGCGGCGGCGGCGGCGGTGTCTTCTAGATGAACTCGGGCAATGCCGCGCCCAGTGAGGGCATCGGCGTGGGTGGCGTCGAGGGTGAGCACCTGGTCGTAGGTTGCGATCGCACCCCCATATTCACCCAGTGCAGACAGCGCCACTCCTTTGTTGTACCAGGCCGACACCAACTCGGGCTCCAGTGCAATTGCCCGTTCTGCTGAGGCCAGGGCTTCGTCATATTGCTCAAGCTGCCAGAGCACCAGGCTATGGTTGATCCAACCCCAGGCACTGAACGGATTTAAGGCCAGCCCCTGGTTATAGGCTGAGAGGGCGTGATTATATTGCTCTGTAGCCCGGAAAATTACCCCGCGCG
>JBCCRZ010000465.1:0-5391 GCA_039200855.1 Cyanobacteria bacterium P01_D01_bin.44
AGCGAGCCGACAAACAGGTCATTATTCGTCCGCATGCCGATGGTGTACCACCAGTGATAAACCCCGGAGTAGCAGATATCGACCGGGTTACGCGCCCCCGCCTGGGTATAGGCTTCGATCGCTGCTGGGCCAAACTGGGCATCCCAAATGGCATGGGCGATCGGACTTGTGTTGAGCGGGTCTTTAATCCACTGTTCAAAGTTGCCTTGCCAGGCCACATGAAACAAGATGCCAGCTATCCATAAAAAGATAATGGCGAGATGACCAAAGTGAGAGGCAAAAATCCGCTGATACAGATTTTCCTCCGTCATCCCATCGTGACTCTCAAAGTCATGGGCTGTGGCGATCGCATAAAAGATCCGCCGAGTGGTTGGATCTCGCTGCAAATCCTGACTAAATTTCGGGAATTTTGTCGCCATGGTTCGAAGAAATTAGGGTTAGAAAAGGATTCTATGAAATGGGAGATTCGGGCATGACAGGGTATCTGCTTTGCGTGCTCTTGGATCCCCCGCTGTCGCCGCCCCCTTGAAAAGAGGGCTAGCAACTCACGGGCTTAGAAATCCCCCTTAAAAAGGGGGACTCAGGGGGATCGAAAATAGCTAGACGCTAAACATATACACGACAGGGGCCGCCCCGAATCTGGCCGCGTCAGCCGAGAGCCACCATGCGAGCCGTAAAAAAGGCCCAAGTGGTGACAATGCCTCCCAGCAGATAGTGAGCGACCCCCACAGCCCGCCCGTGGGTAATGCTCAGGGCTCGAGGCTGAATCGCCGTCGTGATCTTTAGCTTGTTGTGGGCCCACACGATGGACTCAATGAGTTCTTGCCAGTAGCCGCGACCGCTAAACAAGAACATCAAACTAAAGCCAAAGATGAAATGCCCTGCCAAAAAGATCAGGCCGTAGGCCGACAGCGCCGAGCCATAGGACCCGATCACCTGGGAGGCTTGCGCCCAAAGAAAATCTCGCAGCCAGCCATTATTCGTAATGGACGATTCGGCAAAGTTACCAGCGGTAATGTGGGTAATGGTGCCGTCGGCGTTCACCGTGCCCCACACGTCCGACTGCATCTTCCAGAAGAAGTGGAATATGACAATCGATAACGAGTTGTACATCCAAAACAGGCCGAGGAACACGTGGTCCCAAGCCGAAACCTGACAGGTGCCGCCGCGACCCGGGCCATCGCAAGGGAAGCGGAAACCCAACTCACCCTTGTCAGGAATCAGGCGCGAACTGCGGGCGAACAGCACCCCCTTGAGCAGCACCAACACCGTTACGTGAATGGTGAAGGCATGGATATGGTGAATCAGGAAATCGGCGGTCCCGAGTTGGATGGGCATCATCGCCACCTTGCCGCCGACGGCGACCACCCCACCCCCAAAGGCGTGACTGATAGGGTTCATGACACCGGGCACCGTTGTTCCTAAGCCGACTAGGTCAATATTGCGCGCCCCCCCAAACACATCGCCTAACGGCTGAGCCGCCTGCAATGCTGGGTTGTTGATGGCCATGGTGTGGATATGCTGTACCCACTGGGCAAAGATAGGCTGCAGTTGAATACCCGTGTCGGAGAACATGTCTTGGGGTCGCCCAAACGCCCGCATGGTGTCGTTGTGACAGTACATGGCAAAGCTGTGGAAGCCTAAGAACTGGCAGACCCAAACCAGGTGAGAAATGATGGCGTCGCGGTGGCGCAGCACCCGATCCAGCACGTTGTTGACGTGATCGGCGGGGTTGTAATCCCGCACTAGGAAAATACCGGCGTGGGCGGCTCCGCCGACAATGCAGAATCCAGCAATCCACACATGGTGGGTAAATAGCGAAGTCACCGTGGCATAGTCAGTTGCCAGGTAAGGATAGGGCGGCATTGCATACATGTGATGGGCCACCAGTAGACTGGCCGTGCCAAATTGCACCAAGTGAATCGCCAAGTTGGCGTGCCATGAGGTCTCGAAGATTTTGTCGAGGCCCCGGTGTCCCACGGGTCCAATGAAGTTGAACAGGGGGAACATCTTGGGTGTGCGGGCATCATCCAATAGCTCACGGAAACTATGACCAATGCCCCAGTTGGTGCGGTAAAAATGACCCGCAATGATAAAGAGGACGGCGATCGCCACATGGTGGTGGGCAATATCGGTCATCCACAGCCCGCCTGTGACCGGGTTCAGCCCCCCCTTAAAGGTGAGGAAATCGGCGTAGGCCGACCAATTCAGGGTGAAAAATGGCTTCACACCTTGGGCAAAGCTGGGAAACAGGTCTGCCATCAGCGTCTTATCGAGAATGAACTCGTGGGGCAGCGGAATATCTTTGGGGGATACCCCCGCATCCATCAGCATGTTGGTCGGTACTGCCACATGAATCAGGTGCCCGGCCCAGCCTAAACTACCTAGGCCCAGCAGCCCTGCCAGATGATGGTTCATCATCGATTCCCAATTGAGGAACCACTCTAGCTTGGGGGCCCTCACGTGATAGTGAAACCAGCCTGCAAACAGCATGATTGCGGCCATCACGAGGGCACCCATCGCCGTCCAAAAAAGCTGGAACTCATGGGTAAATCCTTGTCCCCGCCACATTTGAAACAAGCCAGAGGTAATTTGAATGCCCCGGAACCCGCCGCCGACATCGGCGTTCAAAATCTCCTGGCCGACTAGCGGCCAAACGATTTGGGCACTGGGTTTGATGTTGGTGGGGTCGGCCATCCAGGCCGAAAAGTTAGAAAATCTCGCGCCATGAAAATGCATGCCGCTGAGCCAGATAAAGATGATTGCCAAGTGACCAAAATGGGCCGAGAAGATTTTGCGAGAAACATCTTCTAGATCACTGGTATGGCTATCAAAGTCATGGGCATCGGCATGGAGGTTCCAAATCCAGGTTGTGGTTTTGGGACCTCGGGCCAAGGTGCGATCAAAATGGCCCGGTTTGGCCCACGCATCAAAGGAGGTAGGGACCGGATTTTGATCGACAGTGACCTGAACGGGCTGCCTCTGCTTTGGAGGACTTGTGGTCATTAAAACCTCCCACGTTTGCTAAACAAAGTTGATATCGTGTAGCCTTGCTGACCAAATCGATGAACGACTGCCGGCAGGGCCGTACGGCGGTGGTAAGAAAACTGTTCGCCCAGTGGTCGCAACGGCCTATGGGGCATGGGCAGGTCGCGGTCGCAGTGACTGCGCTGCGGGCAGTTCCGGAGCCATGTCGGTGACAGCCAAAAACTCGGGAAAGGTCGTCACATCCTTCTTGGTCAGGTTGCGAATCCCTTGGTTGGCCTGAGTGACGACGTCGGCCCAAGTGGGAACGACTGCTTTTTGGCCATAGCTCGTCCCCACTGGATTGATCGCCACCTGATCGAAGCCAAAGGCCGCCATATCAATGCCCATCGCCGCGCACCAAATGCCCGCTACTGGAAAGGCCGCTAGAAAGAAATGCAGCGATCTCGAGGACCGAAAACTGGCCCCCTGCCACAACACTTTTTGCTGATTGGCTTGAATGTGCTTAAAGCTGTAGGTGGGTACAGGCGTTCTGGCCCATCGCGGTTTGCGAAACGAGGCGGGCGTGTCACACTCAGACTGACGAACCAGGGCAGAGGTGACTAAAGAGCCGTGGGCGGCACACAGTAGGGAACCGCCAAACACGCCAATCACCCCTAACTGATGAAACGGGTTTGCCAGGATGTTGTGATCGGCCTGAAACTGCAGCATGAAGGTGAACGTGCCAGAAATGCCCAGTGGCATGCCTGAGGAAAAACTGCCCTGCCCCACGGGGTAGATCAGTAGCACCGAAACCGCCGCCGCGACCGGTGCGGTAAACGCCAGAGAAATCCATGGCCGCATTCCCAGACGGTAACTCAGTTCCCATTCCCGATCTTGGTAGGCGATGATGCCAATCAAAAAGTGGAGCACGATGAGCTGATAAGGCCCGCCGTTAACCAGCCATTCGTTTAGAGACGCGGCATCCCAAAGGGGATAAAAGTGCAGTCCCACTGCCGGAGACGATGGCACGACCGCCGCTGTGACGAGATTATTGCCGTCAAGCAGCGCCCCCGCAACGAGTCCGCCAGCCCCATCGACATCCACTGCTGGCGCCATCACAAACGCTATCACAAAGACGATCGCTGCAGTCGATAAGGTAGGAATCATCAAGACCCCAAACCAACCGATATAAATCCGATTTTCAGTACTCGTCACCCAGCGACAAAACCTTTCCCAGGGATGGATTTGGGAGGTCGTCAACGTCTCGTCAGCAGATCTGGAAGGGGCTGACGGAACCTCATCTAAAGACCTGCCCAGTTCGGGGAGATCATGTAGTTGGTCAGGACGATCAAGGGCGATCGCTCTACCAAACTGTGTCATCTTAAAGCTCCTAAAATCATATTTTGAGTACGAGAAAAGTGCTCACATAGCTCAAATAGAGCAACACCAAGATTGCACTTCTTTCTGAGCATTCATAAAGAACGTCAAGCAAAATAAATCTGCCAGACAAGTAGCCTTTTCTCGTCAGACTGCATAAAGTTCAGATTCTTATATCTCCGAAAGAATCTATTCAGAGCTAAGTCTGCTGCCTAAAATCAGGAGCATCAAATGAAAGACATTGCATCCTTCGCTAAACTCCACGAGGTCGGCAGCTTTAACTATTTACTGCAATAGGTTTCTCTCGATTAATGAAGCAAGATTAAAGAAAAAAAATAAAGAACTAACGAAGACCATCCTTCACTTTAGAAAAAGTTATAGATGCCAGCCGATTACGTTATTTTTAAGCCACGAAGGTATGTTCTTTGCTGCCTTTGCACATCATCAGCTCAACGCGCTGGTCCCTACAGAAACCGCCAGGTCTAGCTGAAAAACCAGCGTGAATACAGCTGCATTCAACAGGGTTTAGGTACGCCAGTCGCTGAAAGCTCTATAAACTGATAATTTCAGGCAAAGCGATGCCTTTTTTCTAATGTGGCTGTGAAATCATTGAACTTAGCTCGATTGTTGCCTGAGCTTAATTTTATATTTTCTTATCAGTGATTGGCACGATCTTTATCTACATGTTCACAGTCTAGCTGCTTTAAATTTTTTAATTTTCAAGCTTTATTTTCCAGTCCTAAAGGCCAGGATAAATATAATCTAAATTCAAATTTCAAGAAACCTATAAAACTATTTTCAACTCAATAAATTGTGATAGCTTTGTGCTATCGACAAACAGATTTAAGGAGAAGAAATGCTGAATTTATTTAAGAAGAAGATAATCAAATACTTTGTTTTTCCACTCTGTATGTGCATAATCGCCATAACCTTCTGGGCAGGAACTGCAATGGCAGTTTCCATCGATAAAGTTACGCGTACCATTCCTTTGAATGCTGGAGGCAGACAAACAACTTTGACCACTAAACAATTAGCAGTTGGCCAGCG
>JBCCRZ010000466.1:0-5386 GCA_039200855.1 Cyanobacteria bacterium P01_D01_bin.44
TCCCTCCTGCCTGCCCAAGCCCAGCAGCAAATCGCCCAAACCGTGGCTCAACAGGCTGGACTCAACGCAGGGACCGTCCAGGGCATGCTCCCCACGCTGCTGCCTGCGGTGATGGGTTTGCTCAACATGGGCTCCAGCAAGCCTGGCAAAATGTCTGGCATGAATCCCTTGCTCACTGCATTTTTAGGCGGCAACAAGGGCGGCAATGACTTGGGCAACGTAATGAAGTTTGCCAGTCGTTTTTTGCAACCGTCTTAGCCATAAAACAGTTTTGAGTTCTAAGTTTTGAGTTCTAACATTTTAAGTTTTGAGTTTTAAGTGAGACACTCAACTCCCTAACTCGAAGCTCAAAATTTAGAATCCCCTAAGGTCCGGCGAGCGTCTTAATCTCAACGGACCTTTGCGCTTGCTTACCTAAAAAAGATCGCCACTCCCCCACTCCCCCACTCCCCCACTCACCAGGCTACAGGCACCTCAACTGACCACTATCTAAACTAGACAATAAAACACCAGAGATGAAATCCTTGAGATATCATTAGCGTGATTCTTCCCTAAGGGACCTCTCACCCAACTACCCGTGACTCAGCAAAACCCTTTTCTTGGTGTCTGGCAAAGAAGCTACATTCGATTTGATAACGGTCCGTGTGAAACCCGACAAACAGTTCTGTGGATACAGGCTGAAACACGCTTCGCAGATGTCCGCAGCAGTCTAGTTAAAACCCCATTGACCCCAGAAACGTACCCCCAACTGAGCTGGAAAGAGGCTTTCACGAGTTACACCGGCTTTAGCGGCACATTTAACTGGCAAAACACGGGGGAAACTGAGGGCGAGCAAAAGGCCCACTGCCAGTGGCTGAGCGACATCAGTATTTTTCCCACCGAGGAGGCTGACGAAGGAGAGTGCCATTGGCTTGCCCCAGATAGCTTTATCGAAATCGGCACCTGCACCGATGGACAGGGACAGGCCCATATCTATGAAGAACGTTGGCAACGCTTGAGCAAAGCCCGACCGAAAATTTTTGAAATGCAAACCGCTGACCAGAGAGGACGTTGTCTGTTGGCAGCGGGCTGGGCCGTGGTAGTCCATGATTGGCGACCAGACAATGTGAATCCGCTGACGGATGACAGTGCTTTTGCGGCATTTTCTGCCACCGCCTGGCAATCTAAAGGGGCTTTGTGGATTCCGCGATTTAGCACCCAACCGCTACTGGGCGCGACCTCCCCCTGGACCCCTGCCCAGATCCTGAAGTCTAATGATTGGCAAATTGTGCAGCCTCCTAGAGGAGCCTCAGCCACCCAGCCTTTGCTCAGCTACTATTAAGGGTAGTTGTGATTAAAATTTTGAGGCTTCTATGGAAACCCTCGCACTGACCGAAGTAAACGTTGAAAAAGTCCTAGATGAGCTGCGTCCTTACCTGCTAGCCGACGGCGGGAATGTCGAGTTAGTTGATATTGACGGCCCCATCGTCAAGCTACGCCTGCAAGGGGCCTGCGGCTCTTGCCCCAGCTCTGCCATGACCCTACGCATGGGGATTGAGCGCCGCCTCCGCGAGTTTATTCCTGAAATTGCGGAAATCGAACAGGTTCTTTAGGGGAACCCATTAGGGGCGCGGTAACCACGCCCCTAACTGCTATCCTGATTTACTGGCAAGGCGATTTGCTGAGGAAATGGTTGGCTGAGGAAATACGGTGCTCGATCTAAAGCAGATTCGACAAAACTCTGATCACGTGATGGCAGCCCTCTCTAAGCGGGGGGATTATGATTTACAAGCGTTGTTGGAGCTAGATACCCAGCAGCGCGAAATCGAGAGTCAGCGATCGCAACTCCAGGCTCGCAGCAATGAAATTGGCAAAGCCGTCGGGCAGAAGATCAAAGGCGGGGCCGATCCCAAAGGGGATGAGGTCCAGGCATTGCGAGACGAAGGCAACCAGGTCAAGCAACAGCTCAGCGAGCTAGAGCCCAAAGAAAAAGACCTCAAAGAGCACATCCAGGCGATTTTGCTCACCCTGCCCAACTTGCCCAGCGACTCCACCCCCCTGGGCAACGACGAAACCGAAAATGTCGAAGTGCGCCGCTGGGGCGATCAGCACATCCGCCAGGGCAAAGCACTGCTCCCCCACTACGAGATTGGCGAAAAGCTCGGCATCATGAACTTTGAGCGCTCGGTCAAGATCGCCCAGAGTCGCTTTGTGACGTTGATCGGGGCCGGAGCAGCCCTGGAGCGGGCCCTGATCAGCTTTATGCTCAGCCGCCACACCCAGGCAGGCTACACCGAAATTTTGCCGCCGATCTTGGTCAATACCACCTCCCTCCAGGGCTCAGGCCAGTTGCCCAAATTCGCCGACGAAAGCTTTAAGTGCGATCGCGACGACCTGTGGTTGGTCCCCACTGCCGAGGTGCCCCTGACCAACCTGCACCGGGGTGAGATTTTATCTGCCGACGAGCTGCCCATCAACTACTGCGCCTATACCCCCTGCTTTCGCCGTGAAGCCGGTAGCTATGGGCGGGATACCCGAGGGCTAATCCGACTGCACCAGTTCAATAAGGTCGAGATGTACAAATTTGTGCACCCCGACACCTCCTTTGACGATCTCGAAGCCCTCGTCAAAGACGCCGAAGACATTTTGCAGCAGCTCAAGCTGCCCTACCGGGTGATTGAGTTATGCACCGGAGATTTAGGGTTCTCAGCCACCAAAACCTATGACCTTGAGGTGTGGATGCCCTCGGCAGACTGCTACCGCGAAATCTCCAGCTGCTCCAACTGCGTTGACTTCCAGGCCCGCCGCGCCGATATCCGCTTCAAAGCACCCGGTCAAAAAGGCACCCAGTATGTCCATACCCTGAACGGCTCCGGCCTCGCCATTGGCCGCACCATGGCAGCTCTGCTAGAAACCTATCAGCAGCCCGACGGCAGCGTGAAGGTGCCAGATGTCTTAAAGCCGTTTTTGGGGCGGGAGGTTTTGTAAGGGAGGTAGAATAAGAAACGTATCCGAAAACACCTACCTGTAATTTGGCGCTATGTCCGTACTGGCCGCGATCGCAGTTTTAGCCCTCCTGATTTTTGTCCATGAGCTCGGCCACTTCTTAGCCGCCCGCCTCCAGGGGATCCATGTCAATCGGTTTTCGATTGGGTTTGGCCCGATTTTATGGAAGTTTCAAGGCCCGCAAACCGAGTATGCTCTGCGGGGGATTCCGCTGGGAGGGTTTGTCGGCTTTCCAGACGATGATCCCGACAGCGAGATTCCGGCGGATGATCCCAACTTGCTACGCAATCGCCCCGTCCTAGATCGGGCCATTGTAATCAGCGCTGGCGTGATTGCCAATCTGCTCTTTGCCTATCTGGTCTTTGTCACTCAGTTTGTCAGCATCGGTATCCCCCAAGAGTTTGTTCCACAGCCGGGGGTGATGGTGCCCCAGGTGCTCTCTGAGAGTAGCCCCGCAGCCCAAGCGGGGATCAAATCGGGGGACATTATTATCGCGGTCAACAGCGAGGCGCTGACGAATGACGAAAGTACGGTCAAAAATTTGATTGAGGTGATTCAAAATAGCCCCGACGAGCCCGTAGATCTGACCCTACGGCGCGCCAACCAAACCTTAGACGTGACTGTCACCCCCGAGCTTAAAGAGGGTAAAGCCGTTATCGGGGTGCAATTGCAACCCAACGGTACCATCGAGTATCGTCGCCCCACTAACCCCATCGAAGTATTGACCCTGGCCGCCCGTGAGTTTCAAGACATGCTCGTGCGCACGGTGGAAGGGTTCGTCAGCCTCTTCACTAATTTTTCTGAAATGGCGGGTCAGGTGGGGGGACCGGTCAGAATTGTTGAGCAGGGCGCTGGTCTGGCCCAGCGAGACGCCCTCACCCTGTTCCCGTTTACCGCCATCATTAGCATTAACCTGGCGATCATTAATATTCTGCCCCTGCCAGCCCTAGATGGGGGGCAGTTGGCCTTTTTACTGGTTGAGGCACTGCGGGGCAAGCCCTTACCCCTGCGACTCCAAGAAAACGTGATGCAGACCGGCCTGTTTTTACTACTGGGCCTGGGCATTTTCTTAATCGTGCGAGACTTTACCCAGCTAGAAGTGTTCCAAAATCTATCCCAATAGACCTATTCCAAATCAGTGAGTCTAGCCAGTGAGCCCAGTGAGCACGTCCTCGCCAATTTCTGAGAGCCCCTCAGAAAAGCCCCCCAAAAAGCGCCTGACGAAAAAGCAAAAAGCCCTTGAGATCCTGACCAGGCTCAAGCGGCTTTATCCTGACGCGCGCTGCTCCCTCGACTATGAGACGCCCCTGCAGCTCCTAATTGCCACCATGCTCTCGGCCCAGTGCACCGATGAGCGGGTCAATCAGGTAACACCTGCCTTATTTGATCAGTTTCCCACAGTTCATGCCTTTGCAGAGACTGAGGTGGCCGAGATCGAAACCCTGGTCAAATCCACCGGATTTTATCGCAACAAAGCCAAAAACATTCACGGGGCTTGCTGCAAAATCATCACCGACTTTGGGGGTGAGGTCCCCCAGAGTATGGAGGAGCTCCTCCACCTACCGGGGGTCGCCCGCAAAACCGCAAATGTAGTCCTGGCCCACGCCTTTGGCATTAACGCTGGGGTCACCGTTGATACCCATGTCAAGCGACTCACCAACCGATTGGGGCTCACCAAACATGATGTGCCCACCAAAATCGAGCAAGACTTGATGAAACTGCTGCCCCAGCCCGATTGGGAAAACTGGTCAATTCGCCTGATTTACCACGGGCGGGCGGTGTGTGATGCCCGCAAGCCCGCTTGCGATCGCTGTGAGCTGAGCGATCTGTGCCCGTCAGGCCCCAAAATCTTGAAAGCCAACGCTCAAAAAGCAAAGCCCCCAAAATCCCCCCAAAAGGCTGCCAAGACCAGCCGTCCAAAATAATCCCGTCAGCTGCCGCATCCCCCAAGGACCTTGCTGTCTATGGATTTCGACAGTTCACTCCGACCTACAGGCTGCGACAAAAACATTTTCACTTTACACACATCCTTTTAAGCCGCTACAATAATAAACCGTGGCTAATGCAGTAAAGGATAAAGCAAGCTTAAATGGCTAAGAAGAGCATGGTAGCGCGCCAGCGCAAACGCGAGAAAATAGTTGCCAAGTACGCAGAGAAGCGCAAGGCACTGTTAGAAGCCTTTGATAAGGCACCTAATCAAGCAGAAAAGCTAGCAATCCATCGCAAGATTCAACAGCTCCCCCGCAATAGCGCACCCACCCGTTTACACAACCGCTGCTGGTTAACCGGGCGTCCCCATGCTTATTACCGTGACTTTGGGCTATGTCGCAACGCCCTGCGCGAGATGGCACACCAAGGGCTGCTACCCGGTGTGGTTAAGTCTAGCTGGTAAGCACGTCAA
>JBCCRZ010000467.1:0-5382 GCA_039200855.1 Cyanobacteria bacterium P01_D01_bin.44
GCTGCTCCACCGCGATGTCAAGCCGCAAAACATTATGATCCATGACCTCACAGGTGAGGCGATTTTAATCGACTTCGGCATTGCCCGTGAGCTGACGGCTGGGAGTACCCAGACCCACACCAGTCTGGTGTCAGAGGGATATGCCCCGATTGAGCAATATTTGCCCAAGGCCCATCGCTCGGCAGCAACGGATGTGTATGGGTTAGCGGCAACGCTCTATTCTTTGGTGACAGGGGAGGTGCCGGTAGCGTCTGTGTTGCGATCGCACCAGCCCCTAATCCCGCCGCGTCAGCTCATCCCGAGCCTAAACCCGGTGGTCGAGCAGGCCATTCTCAAGGGCATGGCCGTGAATCTATCCGAGCGTCCTCAATCCATCGCCACCTGGCAAACCCTGCTTAAGGGGAAACGCCTACCAGACTCCACCCCCGCCACCCAGGTGGTGGCTCCTGGCTATGCCCCCGCCCAAGATGGGGCATCCAGTCGAAAGCGCGGGTGGTTTAATCGTCAAGCCCGAACGACACCCCGAACCGCCACCCGAACCGCCACAGTGGCTTTTGAACCAGCAGAGATTCAACCTGCCCCCCGTTCAGCGGCTGCGGCTGCGCCTGATGCCTATGCGCCCAGGCCCCGTCGCGGTCCTGGGGTTTTAGGGACGGTGCGATCGCTGCTGGTGATTGGCCTGCTAGGGGGGTTAGGGATTGGCGGCTATCGCGTTTATCAGCAAGTCACCCAAAAAATTGCCGATATCCGACAGCAACCGATTTTCTCAATCGAGCTGCCAACGGTGGAGGTACCCGACCTGTCTAAATGGGCTCAGCGACCCGCCGATGAGACAGATGAGGTGCCTGAGCCCGAGCCTGAGCCCGAGGTCACCGAGCCCGAACCCGACCAAGGGTCCCTGCTCGCCCGGCTGCCCCAGATTTTGCGTAATAGCGGGAATCCCAATACGGCGAGTTCCGGTGGCGACAGTTCAATCACTTCGGTTCCAGGCTTTTCACCCGGTACCGCCGCGAGTCAGATTGCCCAGCGGCTAGGCACACCCACCCGCCAGGCCATTCGCGATAATTTTGAAACAGCGGTTTACGATCTGGTGCCTAACCAAGCCACCGTCGCCTATGTTTACGACCAGGCCAGCGAGCGCGTGGCCCAAACCGAAGCCGCCTTCGCCCCCTCCTTTGACCGCTTGGTGATGCGGACCACCCTGATCGGCATGCTTGATCACAAATCTTCCAAAGATATCGAGCAGGGCCTGGAGGCTGTACGCCAGGCACAAATTAATAGCTATCCCTTTGAAACTGAACAGTTTGTGGGATCCATCGAGCGCAATCAGAACGGGTTTATCTATATTCGCGTGAGCCCAAAGTAGGCCAAGTCAGACAGCTTGATCACAAAAATCAGCAAGTTTCGTTAGATTCAGTGAAACTTGCGAAACTCAAATCAACCACCAATGTTTGGATTTAAGAACATTGAGGCCGTTTTGCAGGATTTTTATACGGAAAGTACCGACAACTTCAAGCAAGTATTTATATTAAGGTGCTTGATTTAGACAAATTCTTAAAATTGGGCTTAGCCATCTTGCGTGTACAAGTCCTTATCAGGGTCGGCCTCAGCTCAGCCTTTTCGAGGCAGCGTCTACCAGCGAAGTGCCTGCTTTTGCACATTTCCCCCCTACCCGGTTGCTTTACGGTGTCGCCATCGAGCCGTCTATCGAAACTGATGTAAATACGACGCTATCGAGTGAAGACTATGAACTCACCTGCGAACTCAGCTGGTGCCGATGCCAGCGTTATCAATCTAGAACTCAATACTTTAGAGCAGCCCATATCCCCTGATGAGCAAACTGACGCGGTCTTAGATGCCGTAGTTGTGCAAGCCATGTACGAAGAAATTCCAGCTGAGTCTCGGTTATCTAGTCCTCTCTTGAAGATCTTGGGGATCTCCGCACTGTCCGGAGCAGCTTTAAGTCTGGTAACCCCCCTAATGGGTTGGCAAGCGGCTAAGCTACTGCCGACCCTGGGGGCAGACGACTCAGATGGCGCATCAGACGTAGATGGGATCGATTGGGTCGCCCCCCCCCCCACCGAGTCCAAGCCTCAAGTCTCCCTTGCCGAGACCCCACTTCCGAGTTTTGTGACTCGTGCTAATGGGCCTACCCTATCTGGGCAAGCCCGATTGCCACTCCCTTCATCTCAGTTCACGGTTGGCACGCCTAGTTTCTCGGCCAGCCCGCCTAGTTTTTCTGCCAGTACACCCAATTTCTCGGCCAGTCCCTCTAGTTTTTCGACCAGTCCGCCTAGCTTTTCTGCCAATCCGCCCAGTTTCTCGACCAGTCTACCCAGTAGTCGCCCAGCCTTTGACTGGGACGCGTTTGTGTCAACGAATATCATGCCTTCGGGCAATCTGGCTGCTCCTGTTACGCCGCAACCGATTGAGTCAGATACATCGCTAGCCTTAGCGCCTGAGGACTTACCCCCCGCTTCTGAAGCACCTGCTTTTACTTTGCCCGATCAGGATTCGTGGCCAGTGCGCCAGGGGCGTCCCGTCACCGTACAGGCAACGAATCAGCACCGAGAACTGCCTACTTTAGCCGCTTCGGTTGAGCCAGTGAGGATTGCAACTTTGCCCGAGACCGATACGGTTGAAACAGCGGCCCACCCCTTAGAGACTGCTGAACAAATGTCCCGAGACAGTCATCCTGTTCTTGATGAGGCAGCAATTTCAGGAGAGACTGCCCTAGAAGAGACTACCCTAGAAGACGCTGCTCTAGAAGACGCTGCTCTAGAGGATGAATCCCTCGCAGAAATTTATGACCAACCCGTACGGCGTGAGTCCCCCCAAATCATGGATGCTGCCTTTACGGATGCCGCCTTTGATGAAGCCGCGCCTGTGTCTGTCATCCTCTTTCCACAGGAGTCCGTTTCTCCAGTGGATGAAGTTGCCGCCGATGAAGTTGCCGCTGATCAGATAGTTTCTGATAATCTGGCCGATGCTCAAGCTGATTATGCTGAGGGGAGACCTCTCTCCGAGAGGCTGGTACTAGCAGATACCTCATCTGTCTTTCTTTCCACAGATGCCCAGATTTTGATCGAAGAATTAGTCGTTGACAATCCAGATTTACTGTCAACAGCAATTGCTGAGCAGGGAGAACTGGTCGTCTCGACTGAAACCGGCGATATCTTGATCGAGGCACTTTCTGTTGATGAGGTTTTTCCGATCATTGCTCGTGCTGAGGAAGATACCTTACCCCAACGGCTGACGACGCGCTCAGGCTCTAACGAACAGCTGATCGCCACTCAGATTGAGGGGGAAGCTGTGGTGCTGTCGGTTACCCATCTATCCTCGGACGAATCGTTGATCACCGCATCCGCTCATCAACGGCTGGTTCAAGAGTTGGGCAAGCAGAACAAGCCCGTTGTGAGATAGCTGTTGTTGTAGCGATGGGTGCGATCGCAGCTGAATAACACAACCAAACAACTAAAGGAGAATCGTTGACATGTTTCAACGATTCTCCTTTTAGTTTAAAGATTAAGCTAATACTCTCGACTAGCGATCAACGAGCCAAGCATTGCGGTCAAAGGCTTCAAAATCGCGGGTGTAATTGTAGTACTCGTAATACTTGTTGTAATACTTGTAGGTCGAAGGCACCTGCTCCTTAGCCCCATTAGCCACCAAACCCAGGGTCGGAATATTCACCTGTTTAATCGTTTCCAGCGCATCTTCTAGCAGACTGCGCTTCAGTTTGCCGAGGCCAATCGTCATCAGCATCCCAGCCGTCTGATTGGCAATCACCTGAGAGTCAGCAAACCCTAAAATAGGTGGAGTGTCATAGATAACTAGATCAAAGAGTTCCTCGGCCCGCTCCATAAAATTCTGCATCCGTTGGGACGACAAAGTTTTGGTCGGGTCAGGGGGGACAGCACCCGCTGTGACAACGTGGAGGTTAGGCTCCCAATCAATTTGGCGGACCACCATGTCAAAAGAAAGTTCACCCGAGACGTAGTTGGTTAAACCGTAGTCATTCATCACACCAATGCGGCGATGTATGCTAGGGCGACGTAAATCAGCGTCTACCACCAAAACACGCTGTCCCATAGAGGCAGCCGCCTGCGCCAGGTGGACGCTAATGGTGGTTTTACCCGCATTGGGGATAGCTGAGCTAATTGCGATCGCACGCACGGGCACATCCGGGGTTACCAGCCGAATGGCCATACTCAATGAGCGAAAGGCTTCGTCAAAAGCTGAAGACCGGTAGGCCCCTGCCTTCAGCTTACCCATCGCAAAATCTTCTAAGGTAGGGTCAGCACTGTTCAGCTGATTGGCCATAATAGCTGATGGGCCGAACCGCTCGAAGTCATGGTTTAAGGGGATGACTCCCAGGATGGGTAAACGCGTAATGTCTTTGATTTCTTTTGTGGTGTAAATAACATTTCGAAGCCGGTCAATTACTAGAGCAGCCCCAACGCCGAGCAGTAACCCTAGGGCGGTGCCTAGCACCAGATTTTGCTTGGCGCTGGCAACCGCAGCTTGAGGGATACTCGATTGTGAAAGTAGCTCCCACGGTGACTGGCGCTGAGCCGCGTCTATGCGTAACGTTTCCCTTGTTGACAAAAACTGATTTAGGTTGTTTGTGGCAATTTCTAACTCTCGCTGAATATCACTGTACTGACGAGCGACCGAAGAAATTTGCTTGATTTCTTGATTTAAAACAGTCGTGTTATTAGAGAGCGACTGCTGCCGCACAGTTAAAGCTTGAATATAGCGCTCAAGTTCTCTAAGCACTCGATCCCCTTCTCGCTGAAGCAAGGGGACCAAGTTTTCTCGCTGTTCTTGAACAATTTCTATTTCTGGACTGGCCTCCAGGAAAATTGCAGACTCTTCAGCAATCTGACTATCAATCTCAATGAGTTTACTAATCAGGCTTTGATAGCGAGCATCTTCGGCGAGGGCAGAGGAGGCAGCTGCTGTTTCATCACGGCTCGATAGTTCTTCCCGAAGTTCTTGATAGAGAGAGTTCGCCTCATTTAGCTGTACCTGCAGGGCAAGTTCTTCTTGCGTAAAGGTTTGAGCCTGTCCCGAAAGTCGCTCACCCTGAGCGATTGGGTCGATCAGATTAAACTGCTGACGAAGGGTTTCCAGTTCACTTTGCAAAAAGTCTACTCGAGCTCTTAAAGAAGGTAGCTGTTCGTCAACAAAGTTAATCCCTCGCAAAATATCACTTTGACGATCCTCTAAGCTAAATTGCAGGTAAGCTGCTGCCAAAACATCTAAAACATCCTTGACAAATTCGGGATTGGGATGCTGATAGCTGACTTCCAGAACGTTGCTGTCGTTTGCTTTGAGTGCCAGACCCCGAACAACTTGCTGATAAGTGATGTCTGGATA